>VFFY01000138.1 GCA_009392675.1 SAR202 cluster bacterium
GATATAGCTCAAACGGGAGAGCGCGGCGTTCGCAATGCCGAGGTTGGGGGTTCGATTCCCCCTATCTCCACCAATAAACCATAGTTTCATCACCTGATTTGGAATTTATTTCCTCAGCCATGATGGGAATTTTCCAGGAGTACTTCTTGCGAAACATACCTCATTTCGCCGCCTTGCGGCACAAAGATTATGCATATACCTGGGGGGCCAGTGCCTTAGGGGGAGCAAGCGCATGGACCTTTCTCATCGCCAGCCAATGGTTTGTGTTAGAACGATCTGATCAGAGCGCGATGGTTGGATGGTTCACTTTTGCTTCCATGATTCCTTTTTTGGTTGCTTCCCCGTTCGGAGGGCTTTTAGCTGATCGAATCGAGAGAAAAAGACTCACAATCTACACCCAAATCTTGGGAGTAGGAATTGTCGCCTGTGCCGCCGTCCTATCATTCTTAGGATGGCTTGAGTTGTGGCACCTATATGTTCTCGCTTTTTTGGCAGGGAGTTGTCGAACTACTCAAGAAGCCTCCATTGTTTCTTTAATAACAAATTTGGTACCGAGAGAAGATCTCCTCAATGCAATCACACTTAACTCGGCCACCAGGCATGGTTCGAGAGTAATAGGTATGTCGATTTTGATAATTTCGGGGGTATCACAGACCATCACTTTTGGAACTTCAGAGTTTTTGATAGGTAGTGTTATTTTTGGGATTGCTTCTATTTACCTGATTTTGAAAGTCAAACGCAACTCTATCGGTGAAATTTCAAACCAGCCAAATCTCTTTAAGGGAATTTGGGAAGGTGTTAATTACGTCTACTCCCGTAGAGTAGTTGCCATTTTTATAATACTTGTGGCTTTCCACTGTGCTCTCGCGATGTCTTTCGATTCTATCCTACCCGGCTTTACAAAAAATCGTCTATCATCAGTTGATGAGACTATTTTGGCCGTTCTCATCGTGTCATTCGGGATCGGTTCGGCAGCAGGAACTTTTTTGTTAGCTGGTGTCAGAAATGATCGGCGAAAAGGTTTGATATTGCTGACAATGGGTATCTCAAGTGGGATCTCCCCTTTATTACTTGGATTCTCCTTCGGTATATCAACGGCATTTGCTTCCACACTAATAATGGGAGCAACTGAATCCGTTTTCATGGCGTTAACAGCAACCTATGTTCAACTTGTTACTCCAGACAGGCTAAGAGGGCGAGTTACTAGTTTGTACATACTTCATGCTGGAGGAGTTATGGCATTTGCAAATTTAGGGTATGGATACCTCGCTGATATATACAATGCTCCTAATGTTCTCATAGTAACTGGTATCTTATTCCTCGTTTTTTTTGCTGGCATGAGTTTTAGTGACCCAATATTAAAGTCGATCTACAAAGGTAAAAATATCTCAGCATTAGCAAGTTAATTATTATTGAAAAGGCCTTCTTTATGAATATAGAAAAAGCCGTAATCCCAGTTGCAGGTCTAGGAACTCGATTCTTACCTGCTACATTGTCGATTCCAAAAGTGATGATCCCCGTCTTGGATCAACCTCCACTTCACTACTGTGTGGCAGAGGCTCTCAATTCAGGTATAACAAAAATTATATTTGTGATATCTGAAAATCAAAGGGACATAATAGAAAACTACTTTAACCACCATGATGCAGTCATCGATGCCCTAAAAAGTAAGGGTGATATGGAATTACTAAATAGAGTAGAAGAAATTTCACATATGGTAGAAATGGATTTTGTTATTCAAGAAGCCCCTCTAGGGCTAGGCCACGCTGTCCTAATGGCAAAAAATATGGTCGGGGAAAATTCATTTGCTGTTTTGCTTCCTGATGATTTGATTCTTGGAAATAATCCGACCCTTAAAAAATTATGTGCTATTCATGCAGAGGGTAATGAGGTGGTATTAGCCATCAAGAAAGTTGCCCCTGAGTCTATTCCCAACCTAGGTATTGTTTCTACAAATGATCAAGAAGGCGAAATCCGCGATATCACCGGTGTAGTTGAAAAACCTTCTTTACCGAAAGCTCCATCGAATTTGGCCATCGTCGGAAGATACATTCTGCCTCCTGAAATTTTCCAAGCACTAGAGCATTCAAACCAAGGTGCTTTAGGTGAAATACAACTCACAGATGCTATTGGGGAATTGATACCACACGTCGGATGTAAAGGGTATTTATTTAAAGATAAACATTTTGATGTCGGTATTCCCATCGGCCTTTTGAAGGCATCTATCCACCAGGCTCTAAAACGAGATGACACCCATGACGACCTAGCGAATTGGCTAAGCAATTTGTCATCAGACAAGAAATAAGAATCATCTAAAAATAGTTAACAAGAGGAGCACCAATAAAAGCCATGTCAAAACACATGTTCTCAAAATAAAATCTTTTGTTAGTATTTCTTCTGGCCTCTCCCCAAAGCCTCTTTGGTGCACCAAAACCTGGTACCTAAGCAGACCAAAAATCACAAGTGGAACCGTCAAAACCATCAGCTTGTTTGATGGTAAATTGTTAGCGCTCACAGCGTATAAACTATAGGCAAGAATAGTTCCGATCAGAAAAACATAAGTTGCACGTTCCAAAATTGGTTTCGAATATATGGGCAATGACTTCCTGGCCAAAGAACTGCCCTCTTCTAGAGCGCGAAATTCGGCATACCTTTTCGACAACGCCATAAACATCGCCCCTAACGCCATGCATATGTAAAGCCAGATGGAAACGGGAACATTTATTGCAATAGCACCTACTAAAACCCGTATTACAAACCCGGCAGAAATGGAAAGTATGTCAACAACAATGGTGCTCCGCAAAAAAAGAGAGTATATGAGCATTAAAACAAGGTAGGCACAAATATAAATCACGGTGCCATACAGTAGGACAACACAAATTATCACTGCTACGGACGAAAACATAAGAGAAAACAGTAATGCTACTTTGCGAGACACTAGTTTTGAAGCAATAGGCCTCAATCTTTTTTTCGGGTGGTAAATATCTTTATCTCTATCCAGAACATCGTTGAAAAGGTAAACGGACGAACTGGCAAACACAAAAGCAATGAAAATCACAGCTGAATTTAGCAAAAGCCCATAGAAAGATCGGATATCATCAAAAGCCCATGACTCATTAACTGAGAATAACAACGGCAGAAATACCATTAGATTCTTTATCCATTGGCGTGGCCTTGTAGATTTCAAAATATTTAAGATCATAATCATGTCTGCAAAAACTATTTAATGAAAAGCTATTGAATGTAAATTTATATCAATACCCTAATATAGAATACAAACTGAGAAAATGCTGAGGAGTAAAAAAATGGAATTGGTCGCCAATTACCAATGTGTCACCGGCGAAGGGCCTCTGTGGCACCCTGACGAAGGAGTCTTATATTGGGTCGACATACCAAACGGGTGCCTTTACAACTATGATCCTCAAAATAAGGTGGCCAAAAAGGTTTTCCAATCGAGTCAGATAGGGGGGTTTACAATCCAAGAAGATGGTGGCTTGCTACTTTTTATGGAAAAAGGCGCGGTGAAGGTTTTGAAAGACGGCGAATTAACGACTATTTTGGAAAGCATCGAAGGAGAAGAACATTCCAGGTTTAACGACGTTATTGCAACTCCAGATGGGAGTGTTTTCTGCGGAACCATGCCAAGTAGCAATAAGCCTGGATCTTTGTACAAGTTGGATCAGGATAGAAAGATCTCATTAATAATTGAAAATGCGGGCATTAGTAATGGTCTCGGGTTTTCTAACAATCTTGGTTATGCCTATCATACGAACTCTACTAAAAGGACAATTACCAAATACGAATTTGACCCTGACGCATCGAAGCTAGGAAGAGGAAAAATCATAGTCTCTACACCTGATGATGGCAGTGCGCCAGATGGTTTGACAGTAGATTCCGAAGATTGCATATGGTCTGCGCGTTGGGATGGGTGGGCTCTTTATAGGTATAACAGCATAGGGGTAGAAATAAGCAAGGTTACTTTTGAAGTAAAAAAAGTGTCTTGCCCCACTTTTGGAGGTGATAATTATGAGGATATTTTCGTCACTAGCGCGGGAGGAGACGATTTATCTATCAATGGTCCCTTAGCGGGAGCTACGTTCAAGTTAAATGCTCAAGTAAAGGGGAAGCCAGAATTTAGATCCAAGATAAAGATGTAAAATCAATCTTAGTGATAAAATGCGAGACCTAAGGGTAACAACAACTAAAGTTATGGATTTTCAATACGGATAACAGGGGTTGGAGAAATGTCTGGGCATTCAAAATGGTCAACCATAAAACACAAAAAAGCTATTACCGACGCGCGACGAGGGAAGCTTTTCACCAAACTATCCAAGGAAATTATAGTGGCTGCCAAACAAGGAGGCGGAGACTTAGAAATGAATTTCCGTCTGAGAATGGCAATTCAAATAGCCAAAGATAACAATATGCCAGCAGACAATATTGATAGGGCGATAAAACGTGGAACTGGAGAATCAAGTGAAGGGGTCGCAATGGCGGAAATAGTTTACGAAGGTTACGGTCCTGGAGGAATAGGGATACTGGTTGAAACACTAACCGATAACAAAAATAGGACTGTGTCAGATATTAGATCAACCCTTTCAAAAGCGGGAGGTAATATGGCCGAGAACGGAGCTGTCGCTTGGCAATTTGAGCAGAAAGGAGTCATTGTTGTAGATGTGGAGGCAAATGATGCAGAAAATTTGGCATTAGCGGCCATTGATGCCGGAGCCGATGACTTCGAAACCTATGATGGAACATTACATGTCTATTCGGAACCAAACAGCCTGGAAAACATTCGATCTACCTTAACTGACAGTGAAGCAAAAGTCTCATCGACGGAGCTATCGATGATCCCAAACAACACAATAATGTTGGATAGTAAAAAAGCCATTCAAACGCTCAGACTCCTCGACTTGCTTGAAGAGTTGGATGATGTGCAAAAAGTTTACTCAAATGCTGATTTTCCTGAAGATGCGTTGGACAATTTTAAAGCAAGTTGAACATTAGGATTTAAATGAGAGTTCTGGGTGTCGACCCTGGAACCATTAAAATGGGTCTAGGTGTCGTAGATTCAATTTCAGGGGACTTAATGTCCCCTTATCATGGTTTAATTACCCCGAGGCGAAATAATCCTCTAGAGAATCGATTGGCACATATATTTGAGGCTGCCAAAAAGGTGATAGAGGAAACCCAGCCTGATGCAATTGCAGTTGAAGAGCCATTTGTCTCTAAAAACCCTAAAACAGCGATTGCTATTGGACAGGCGCAAGCAGTCGTATTTATTGCAGCAGCACAAAAGAATATTCCAGTGTTTCGATATGCCCCGCAAGAGGTGAAAAAATCTGTAACCAATTATGGGGGCAGTTCCAAAGAACAGGTTGGTGAAATGGTGAGCTTACTGCTAGGTGGTGAAGACATACAGGGACCTGATGATGTCACAGACGCCTTAGCCGTAGCAATATGCCATATTAACTCTCACATGCTAGATGATTTAATAGGGAGTTCCACATGGTGACAACACTAATTGCGGCAGTGATAGGTCGACTGATTTCCAAAGGAAGCGAGTATATAGACGTCGAGATATCCGGAATTACTTTAAGAATAAGTACCCCTGTAACTACGGTAGAAAACATAGGGGATCTAGGGAATGAGGTTAAAATTCTAACTTCTCTACAGATGAGACAGGATTCTATAACCCTGTACGGTTTCATAACAGAAAATGACAGAAATGCCTTCGATACTCTAATCACAATAAGTGGCGTCGGACCTCGGCTAGCATTGGCAATTCTATCTACATTCGATGCGGCATCTCTAGCTGCAGCAGTCTCTTCTGAAGATGTCAATGCATTTAAATCTGTCTCCGGTGTTGGGAATAGAACTGCCAACCGCATTTTACTTGAACTGAAAGGGAAAATGGAGCAAACCTGGTCTATACCGAGTGATCCAAATGAACTGGATGATGTATTTGATTCTCTAACTGCGTTAGGTTACTCAATACAGGAAGCAAGGGCAGCCATCGGCGCCATCAATTCCGATAATTTAAGCACAGAAGAAAAAATCCGTATGGCTCTGGAGAATATCACCAATAGATGAACACAGATTATGACTCATGGGCTGATATCTATGACGAGGTTTACTCATTCGTGGACTATGACATCAATTTCTATCTCCAAAAAGCGTCCAGTATTAAAGGTGATATTTTAGAAATCGGATGCGGTACAGGAAGAATCACCATTCCCTTGATGGAGAATGGAGCAAACATTACTGGTATAGATTCCTCACAGAAAATGATAAACAAGCTTGAAATCAAAGTTGCCAATACCAAAGCCCCAATCAAAATTATCAAACAAGATGTTCGAACCCTGGACCTGTCCCAAAAATTCAGCCTGGTGATTTTCCCATATAGAGGTTTCCAATCCCTTCTGACGGTAGAAGATCAGGTTAACGCCTTAAACTCACTTAAAAGCCATCTTGAACCACACGGTAAACTAATTATTACTCTTTTTGTACCTGGTAAGGATTTATTTGACCAGAGATCTGACATCTTTTACCACCTGAGGGATTCAAGGTATAGAGAAGGCAACGGTTACAGGTCTTTGCATCACCGGACAGAATTTGACCACCATAACCAATTGCTACATACTCAAATTTCTATAACTGAACATATTGATGACTACTTGATATCTAAACGGTATGCAAATTTCACTTTGAGGTACTTATATACAGATGAAGCGCGCTATCTTTTCAAATATTGTGGTTTCAGAATAGAAGAAATTGCCGGAGATTACGATGGAAATCCATACGACCGAAATTCTGAGGAAACAATTTGGTCACTAGCAGTTAAGTAGCTGGAAGGTATATGCCAGAATTTAAATTATCGGCTGATTTTACTGCGACTGGAGATCAGCCTACCGCTGTCTCTCAACTTTCTGAAGGTATCTCTAAGGGTTTTGGTAAACAAACATTGCTAGGAGTTACAGGAAGCGGGAAAACATTCACTATGGCCTGCATAGTGGAAAAAATTCAAAAACCAACCCTTGTGATCGCTCATAATAAAACCTTGGCTGCACAATTGGCCACAGAATTCAAAGAATTTTTTCCCGAAAATGCCGTCGAATATTTCGTAAGCTACTACGACTACTACCAACCAGAAGCCTATGTCCCCAGAACTGATACATACATTGAGAAAGATGCAGACATTAATGAGGAACTTGATAAACTACGGCATTCAGCAACCCGCTCACTATTAACCAGAAATGATGTACTGATAGTTGCCTCAGTTTCCTGCATATTTGGTCTGGGCGCTCCCGAAGAATACCAGGGATTTGTAGCATCCGTGAAAAAAGGAGAGTCTAAAAGCCAAAGGGATTTAATTAGAAAACTAGTTGATATGCAATATGAGAGAAATGACTATGACCTGGCAAGAGGTAAATTTCGAGTAAGAGGCGACACTTTAGAAATATTACCTGCTTACGAGCAACTTGGCATTAGAATTGAATTTTGGGGAGACGAGGTGGAAAAAATAACTCAGATAGACACCTTAACTGGAGAAATACTAGGTGACAAAGAGCATGTGGAAATATATCCAGCAAAACATTTTGTGACTTCCAAAGAAAAGTTGCGAATGGCGATTAGGGATATTGGAAAGGAACTCGAGATACACTTGAAACACCTCAAATCTTCCGATAAATTGCTGGAAGCACAGAGGCTGGAATCTAGAACAAAATATGATCTCGAAATGTTAGAAATAGCAGGTTACTGTGCAGGGGTGGAAAATTATTCTAGGCATCTTGCCCAGAGGGCAGCCGGAAGCACACCGTACACTTTGTTAGATTATTTCCCGGATGATTTCCTTCTTTTTGTGGATGAATCTCACATGACTCTTCCGCAACTCCGCGCCATGTACCGCGGTGACCAATCTAGAAAAGAAACACTAGTTGAGTATGGATTCAGGCTACCTTCTGCATTAGACAATAGACCTCTAAATTTTGGGGAATTCGAAAAAAGGGTAAGCCAGGTCGTCTTTGTATCAGCTACCCCGGGCCCATATGAAATGGAAAATAGCGCGGCTACAGCCGAGCAGGTAATAAGGCCAACCGGACTTCTAGACCCTTTTATTGAAGTTAAACCGGTGACTGGCCAGATTGATGATCTGCTGGATCAGATTGACACAAGAGTGAAGAAAGGCGAAAGAATACTGGTAACAACCTTAACAAAAAGAATGTCTGAAGAGTTATCGGATTACTTGAAGGAATCCGGGATAAGAACCCAATACTTACACTCTGAAATCGATACTCTTGAAAGAAGTGAAATAATTAGAGATTTGAGAATGGGTGTATACGATGTACTGGTGGGGATAAACCTACTACGAGAAGGCCTAGATCTTCCTGAAGTAAGTTTGGTAGCCATACTTGATGCAGACAAGGAAGGTTTTTTGAGGTCTAGAACCTCTCTGATCCAAACTATCGGACGAGCCTCTAGACATATCGATGGGAAAGTGATCATGTATGCCGATAAGATGACAGATTCTATGAAAAATGCCATAGAAGAAACTGACCGAAGACGTCTCATTCAACAATCCTATAACGAAGAGAATGGGATTACTCCTCAAGGCATCCGCAAGGCAATAAGAGATATTACTGAAAGAGTAAAATCAGTAGTAGAACCCTCACGGGACGATCTTATTAATGGTCTGGAGTTGCCCAAAGAAGATTTAATAAGATTGATAAAGGACCTTGAATTACAAATGAAATCTGCTTCGAAAGGTTTGGAGTTTGAGAAGGCTGCTATCGTCAGGGATCAAATATTGGATTTAAAAAAAATAGTTGCTGAAGAACCCAGATAGATGAAAATTTGGTGACACTGTTTGTTGACACTATGAGAAGTCAAAATATAAACTTTATTCTGGACCAAACAAGTCAACAAGTTAATATGCTAAATTAAGGAAGAAGTATGCCTGATTCAGAAACAGTCACAAAAGATGATGTATTAGAGGCCCTCCGAGATGTATATGATCCGGAAATACCAGTGAACATTGTGGATTTGGGATTGGTATATGGAGTTGAGGTGGCCGATGGTGATGTCGACGTCAGTATGACCTTAACCTTTGCTGGCTGTGGAATGGGACCTTACATAGCACAGCAGGCAGAGTGGAGACTAGCCGAGGTGGAAGGTGTAGAAGATATAAATGTTGATGTTGTGTTTGACCCTCCTTGGACGCCTGACATGATAACCGAAGAAGGAAAACGATTACTTGGTCTCGATTAAAGCCCTTCCTTTTCTCTAGGTAGCCGGGCTCGGTAACAATCAGACCAGCGGAGAATTTCATGACGCAACAAAATCCAGCTCAGGCACGTGCTCGTATTGAAGCAATGAAACGTCAGTTTGAACAAAAACGTCAAATTGAGGAATCATTATCAGGAATCAAAAATAAAATCGGCGTATACAGTGGAAAAGGTGGGGTAGGTAAAACTACGGTTGCAGTCAATTTGGCCGCGACTCTAGCTAATGATGGTGCCACTGTTGGTATATTGGATGTTGATATCGATTGCCCTAATGTAGTGCGAGCAATGAAAATATCCGAGCACCCTACAGTCGGTGGGGAACAAAAAATGATCCCACCTGAAAGATTTGGGGTAAAAGTTATGTCTATGTCATTTTTTCAGGAAAATGAGGACGAGGCGATCATTTGGCGAGGGCCGATGATCCATAATGCAATAAACCAAATGCTACAAACCACCGAATGGGGCGAACTTGACTACTTGGTGGTAGATATGCCTCCTGGTACTTCTGATGCCCCATTAACGGTGATGCAAGTTCTAACCATGGATGGCTTTGTGGTTGTTACTACACCGCAGGAACTAGCCAAAATCGATGCTAAACGCTCCATAAACATGATTCGTAAGCTACAAATCAATGTGTTAGGAGTGGTTGAAAACATGTCTGGTGGTATTTTCGGCCAAGGCGCAGGTAAGGAAATATCAAAAGAATTGGATTTGCAATATCTCGGCGAAATAAATGTCAGAGCAGACTACCAAGATACATCAAGGCCGGCTTCATTGCTAAATAACGAAATACTAGATGAGTACCGAAGGGTTACTGGAAAAACCCTTAAGGCTTTAAGCAGCAAATAGCCAATCATTGTTCGTATAAAGTTTCAAACTGAACTATCAGGTTACTTAACCCTTCCGTGATATTGGTTCCAAGATCCACTCGACATACCGGACGGTTCAAAGCCACCAATGATTCCATATCTCCATTTGCTTGGGCTGCTAATAAAGTTGAGAATCCATACTTCTTATCCGCAATCGGAATTTCATTCACATTATCTGAAAAAAGCTGTAGATACATTCCAGACACAGGCCCCCCCTTATGCATTTGGCCAGTTGAATGCAAGTAGGATGGACCCGTGGCCAGTGTTACATGCCTTTTTGTGAGATTTCGAATTCTATAGGCCAAATCGAAAAGCAACTCCCGATCTCCACCTTCCAGTTGTAGGAAAGGCAAAACAGCGATGTAGCTGTCATTTTTTATTTGTGCTACCCATTCGGGTAGAGCCAGTGTTGAACAAGTAGGCGGCAATTTCCCATGATCAGTGAAATAATCAAGCATCTCACTAGTTTTATCTTTAGAACTTTGTACCTGAGGTTGATTAAATGGGTTTATATTCATTAAAGATGCTATCAATACCACTGACATTTTCCATCTAAAAAATTCCCCTCCGAGTGACTCTGGTTTATCTACCTCTATATTAAATACAGGGATAGAATTGTCATCAAAGTACTGCCTAAGAATTTGAGCTGATGCACACTCCATTAATAAATCCTGATACATGACCGAACAAACATCTATGGAAGGCGATATCAAATCAGGGTCACCCACGATGGGAACGATCCCGAACCCATCTTTTCCCAAACTCTCAGATAACAATTGTTCAAGCCACATAGCAAAGTTACTTAGTGATTCAGGCAAATATACATACAATTTATCTCTGCCATGCCTTAGGTTTTGAAGCAAGAACTCTACCAAAGGTACTGCAGGATTTTCTTCAGGGATAACTGTCCGGCATAAAGATGCCATTTCATTGGCGGAGTCAATAACTGCTGATATATCTGTCTTATTAAGTAAAGCGGGAAACAAGCCGAAGGAAGATAGTTCTGAAAACCTGCCACCAATGTCAGGTTTACCATGGATAATACTTCTAAAATTTTGTTTGATTGCCAATTTTTCAAGAAAGGTTCCAGGATCCGTTATAGCAATCACATCCTTTTTATATTTCAACGACTCTCGGGAATTTCCCAATTTATCCAAAAAATAATTAGCTAGTGTGATAGTTTCTAATGTTGTTCCCGATTTGGAAGAAATCATCAAAAGAGTTTTTTCGTTCTTAACTTCAGCCAATATTTTTTCAACAACAGAGGGGACTACAGAATCAACAAAGATAAATTTGGGACAGTTTGCACCTAAAGAAGCTATTGCCCTAGCGCCTGCACTACTACCTCCAACTCCGACCAACAAAATGTAGTGGAAATCCTCCTGATATATCTCGTTTGCAAGTTCTAGATACTGTCTTTTCTCATTTGAAGTCCAGTCGCATCCAACTGACCAACCTAACCAATTCGATATGGAAATATCAGCATTCTTAGGTGTTGATTTTTCAGCAGTTTCCCAAAATTTTCGAATACTTTCTATTAGTGCGTCATCGTCACAATTAGAAAAATTCTGTTTAAGGTACATGATCCATGATAATCATCAATTCACCGACAACATGGATCTTTTGTGCGATATATGTTGCAGAAGATCGTCAAAGGAATCTGCAAATGCTTTAACACCGCCTTCAAGTAAAGCGTCGGTTATTTCTGCCAGGTCTATACCGGCTGAGGCTAGTTTTTCCATATGTGCATAGGAGTCATTTACTTTTTCATTGATAGTAGTTTCAGCTATCCCATGGTCAATAAATGCATTTAAAGTGACATCTGGCATAGTGTTTACAGTATTGGGGCCTATTAAATTTTCAACATATAAAACATCTCGCATCTTTGGGTTTTTCATACTGGTGCTAGCCCATAGGGGTCTCTGAATTTTGGCACCTGCAGCCCGAAGTTTGAGGTAGCGTTCGGAGGAAAAGGTCTTCTGAAATTCGCCATAGGCTATCTTGGCATTTGCGATTCCTGCACGACCTGACAATTCCTCAGCTACGAATCCATTTTCCAGTAATTGTTTATCGACGGCCGTATCTATTCTGCTAACAAAAAAAGAAGCCACTGAAGCTACCTTAGAAAGGTCGGTCGTATTTTTATGAAACTGCTCAAGACCACTGATATAGGCCTCTCTGACTAAATCATACATTTGTACAGAAAATATTAAGGTCACATTGA
>VFFY01000139.1 GCA_009392675.1 SAR202 cluster bacterium
CCAATGCCTAATCCTTTCAGGGATTACTAAACAATTTCGTCAGGGCCCAATAAACGAGCCCTGACGAGAATATCTACGCTAAACCAGGGAGAACGGAATAGACAATTCACCGCATATATCTTTAAACCAGTCTATAACCTCATAATGTAAGGGTATGCCATTTTCAGATCTTTCAATGACAGCCTCATGCTCGGGCTGGCCCGGATACATAACTCGATCATGACCGGGTGCTGGTTTAGAAGAATTCAGCATATTAATCCATTCATCCATGGTTATTTTAAATTCTTTTGTGTCCATAAAGGCTTCGATGTTGTAGGCAGCTACATAATGCCCAAAATTTGGTCGGCCAGGGTTCATACCATACCCACCTCCTGTCAGAATACCTCCTAATATGTCGACCATGCACATCATCCCATACCCTTTATGTGAGCCTAATTCGCGCGTCCCTCCAACGGGAAGCAAATAGGATGAAGCAGAACCTTCATAGCCCGGTGTTGGGGGGTCCACTTTTTCCATAATAGGGCTACCATCATGATCGGCCACCCATCCCCCTAATAATTGCGTGCCATTTCTTCTAGCAAGCCCTAGTTTATTGCCTGCAACTGCACTCATGGCAGCATCAAACACAAAGGGAGCCTCTTTATCAGCAGGGGCCGCAATCGCTATTGGATTCGTACCCAAAACAGGTTCTGCTCCGAAGGTTGGTAAAACCCCAGGAGGACACGATGTCATACACATGCCTATCATGTCGTTATCCACTGCTTTCAAAGCATGATATGAAGCCATGCCAAGATGCCTTGAATTATGAATAGTCACGACTCCCATACCCACATTCTTAGCCTTTTCAATCGCTATATCCATTGCTTTCGGAGTTACAATTATCCCCAAGCCTCTATCGCCATCAATATTTGCGGTAGAGGGGGTTTCTCTTGTTATAGTCCAATTAGGATGAGAATTAAGTTCCCCGTTCCCATACCCTGTGACATAAGACCGCAACATATTAGAAACACCATGAGTGTCAACACCTCTCATATCTGCCTTTACCAAAACATCAGCCCCCAACGCTGAGTCAGAGTCGTCAAGCCCCATTTTTGAAAATACAGCCTCCACCGTTTTTCTAAGATTACTTTCGGTTACTCTAACTTGATCTTCCGGTTGCACTTTGAACTGTTCTAACAACTTGGTCCCCCTTCGATGCATTCTGTTTGAGAGCGCATTTTACGTTCACTATGGAAAAACAGCAATTTAGTACGGGAGCATTTAATGGTACGGTCTGTGAAACTATATTAGTTAGTTCATACTTTCTTAAAAAATTAGCCTATACTTACTATAAAGTTATCATGATCCTTTAATTCTGACATTGCGACTTCAATTATTACTAGACTCCCAAGGAAAATCAGTAAGCATTGACTTTAACAAAATCACTACCTATCAACACCTCAATGTGGATTCTAATACCATCACTAATTGCGGCTGTAGTATGTATAACCCCACTAATTTATCTAGTAAATCGGGTTGCGGGTTCGGACTCTGATATATGGGTATGGCTAATAAGGCCTGAAACGGTCAAGATTTTTGCTAGATCTGTGTTTTTAGCTATCACCGTTACCATGTTATCCGCCGTTATAGCGGTGCCAATCGCGTGGTTGACGATTCGCACTAACTTACCATACCGCAAACTGTGGTCAGTTCTTACTTTTCTACCGCTCGTGATACCCAGTTATGTCGGAGCGTACATTCTCATATCGTTCAGTGGAAATGGAGGTCTTTTGCATGAAACAACAAGGATTTTCTTCGGTGTTGGCAGTGTACCTACTATGTATGGCTATTACGGAAGTCTCTTAACCTTAAGCCTACTCAATTACCCCTACATAATACTTACAATTAGGTCGAATTTATCAAATATGGATGTGTCGGGGGAAGAAACTGCCAAAATGATGGGGTTGAGTCGTCTTCAAACTCTAATCAAGGTGACCATACCTTCAGTCAAACCCGCCATTCTATCAGGATCACTGTTGGTGTCTTTATATACATTGAGTGATTTTGGAGCTGTTTCTTTACTTCGTTACAAAACTTTCACCTGGTCAATTTATACCCAATATGAAGCTGGGTTTGATAGAAATGCGGCTGCATTGTTATCTCTAACATTGTTTATTGTGGCTACAGGATTTATGTGCTTTGAACTTCTAGTTAGAGGAAACAAAAGGTATTATAAAAGTTCAAGTACCGCATCAAAAAAACTCCCTTTGATAGATATAGGAAAATGGCGATGGCCGGCCGCTGGGGTGTGCGCTGTAGTATCTCTGATATCCGTCGCAATTCCAATATCCGTTCTTCTTTATTGGGTGGTTAGGGGGTTGTATCACGGGGAGACCGCCGCTATTTTAGGTGCAGAATCCAATCATGTTTTGGCCCTGAATTCCATTATGCTTTCTGTACTCACAGCAGGTGTAGTAGTTACCTTATCCCTACCGGTGGGTTATTTAGCAATCAGACATTCTGGTTTTTTATCAACCACCATCGAAAAGATGTGTTACACCGGTTATGCTTTACCAAGCATCGCAGTTTCTTTGGCACTCGTATTTTTCGGATCGAAAATAGGGTCCCCCATCTATCAATCAATATATTTATTAGTTATGGCCTGCGCTGTGTTATGTATGCCTACGGGACTAAGTGCGATAAGGTCCTCAATGACCCAAATAAGCCCTCGGTATGAGGAATCATCCATGACCCTAGGTAAAAGTCGTATTAAATCTGTGATTGCGACTAATATGCCCCTTCTAAAATCTGGTCTTACAATGGCCGCTGTGACTGTTTTCTTAATAACTATGAAGG
Source organism: SAR202 cluster bacterium (assembly GCA_009392675.1). Taxonomy (GTDB): domain Bacteria; phylum Chloroflexota; class Dehalococcoidia; order Lucifugimonadales; family UBA826; genus UBA11996. Next base: position 2,836 of record VFFY01000139.1, read on the forward strand.
AGTTACCAGCGGTTCTTTTGCTGGCTCCTTTGGATTTCCATACTCTCACTACTGCAATTTGGTCATTTACTTCAGAAGCGTTTTTTGCAAGAGCCGCTATACCTTCCCTTTTGCTAATCTTACTGTCATCCATACCACTTACTATAATAGTCATGAAAAACAACATTTTTAATAATTCATGGGGTGAATAGATAATTGGCTGACTCTCTTTTGGAATGTAGCGATCTGAACATCAAGTTTGGACAGAATCACGTGATAAAAAACCTAAATATGCATTTATCAACGGGTGAAATACTTTCTATCCTTGGCCCCAGTGGGTGCGGGAAAACTACCCTTCTTAGAATAATCGCAGGTCTAGAAATTCCCCTCAAAGGAAACATTTTTCTCAAAAATCATGAGATCTTTGGACCAAATATTAATTTACAACCATCAGACAGAAATATAGGGATGATATTCCAAGATTACGCTTTATTTCCTCATCTAACTGTAGAAAAAAATATACTATTTGGGATTTCAAATCTTGAACAGAAAATGCAGGATGATAATGTAGAAAGGGTTCAACAGTTAACCAGGCTTCAAGGATTAATGAGTAGGTATCCACATGAACTATCAGGTGGTCAACAACAAAGAGTCGCCATAGCCAGAACCCTGGCAACTAACCCAACCGTTTTACTGATGGATGAGCCATTCTCTAATCTTGATGCTTCCTTACGGTTATCGGTCAGAATGGAAATAGAACAAATCTTAAAATCAAGCAATACAGCTACAATATTCGTAACTCACGATAGGGAAGAGGCTTTTTCTATTTCAGATCGGGTAGCGATTATGCTGGATGGATCCATCCAGCAAGTCGGACCTCCCGATCAAATATATTTCTGGCCTAATAGTAAAGAGTCCGCCGTGATGAGTGGGAGTTGTGATTTTATAAAAGGCTCCGTCTCTGGCGGATCTGTCAACACAAGCATCGGCCCGTTGCCTATGAGAATGCCTGAATCATTTTCAGATGGAGATCAAGTTGAGGTAGCGATAAGACAAACAGATCTTTCCATGGAGCCAACACCAGCCGGCAAAAACATAGTGGTGCGAAAAGATTTCAGAGGCGACGAAACAATATTCTGGGTCAAAACCCCTCACGAAGAGATTATTCGATGTAAGCACAAAATACACACAACTCTCTTCTCTGGATTAAAAGTACGACTTTCCCCAGTACAATATACAAAATTCAATGTGTTTAACGTACCTAGCTCCTGAGGTGTAACATCACATCAGATTTAATATTAATGCCTTTCTGAGAATTTCAGTTACGTTGTAAAATAAGCATATGTCTAGTTAGGGGCTGGTATACAAAAATTATGGCCGACAAGTATGAAACGGTAATTGGTCTGGAGGTACATTCTCAACTTCTAACCTTGAGCAAAATGTTCTGCCCTTGCGGTTCCGATTACCAAGATTCAGAACCAAATACTCGAGTCTGCCCTGTTTGCATGGGTATGCCTGGAGTCTTGCCTGTGGTAAACAAGAAAGCGGTTGATCTAGTAATTAAAACTGGCTTGGCTTTGGAATGTGAGATTTCGCCAGAAACAAAATTTGACCGGAAAAATTACCCGTATCCTGACCTTATGAAGGGATATCAAATATCACAGTTTGATATTCCTATAGCCCTTAATGGAAGATTGTCTATAAAAACTCCAGAAACGGGAGAAAAACACATTCGAATAAACCGAGTACATTTAGAAGAAGATGTGGCTAAACTGGTACACCGAAAGGAACCCTATGGAGAAGCATACAGCCTACTTGATATTAACAGAGCCGGGGTCCCTTTGATGGAAATTGTAAGTGAACCAGATATGAATAGCCCCGAGGAGGCGAACGAGTATTTAACTAACCTACATTCGATAATAAGATTCCTGGAGACGAGCACTGCAAATATGGAGGAGGGCAGCTTTAGGTGCGACGCCAACATCAGTGTGAGACTTCTTGGTTCGAAGGAATTGGGTTCCAAAGTGGAAATAAAAAATGTCAACAGTTTCAGATCCATATTTAGGGCTTTGAAATATGAGGAGACTAGACAGCGAAAATTATTAGTTGAAGGCCAAAATATTGAACAAGAGACTCGAGGCTGGTCAGACGATAGAGGTACAACTTTAAGCCAACGTACCAAAGAATACGCTGCCGATTACAGATATTTTCCTGAACCAGACTTGCCTCCGATATTAATCTCGCGTGAATGGGTAAATAAGATCCAATCCGAAATACTCGAGCTTCCTGCCAAGAAAAGAGAGCGCTATATTGGGATATTTGGATTATCCGATTATGATGCCTCGGTCATGATAGGCGATAAAGA
>VFFY01000140.1 GCA_009392675.1 SAR202 cluster bacterium
GAAAATTTAAGTGAAGCGGATGTGGAAATTAACCTATCGTCGGATGTTCAAGATTTCTTAAATGAGATGGGTGAGCGGTTTGAGGATGATGGAAGTGATAGTAGCCAGAGTAACTAAATACACCTTTCAGTCTCACGTTTGACAAAACCTCTCAATTCTTTTGGCATTTGTATTGCGCCTAAGGAATTCTCTTTTATCCTTTTTGGGTTAGATGTTGCTGGTATCGCTGATGTTATAACCTCATTTGATATAACCCAAGATAACAAGGCCTGAGCCCAGGTTTTGATGCCTAAATCAGATAAAGGGCCCAAGTCAGGACTTACTCGAAGATCTTTCACGTATTTTCCTTTTTGTAGTGGTTCCATTACCAGAACTCCTATTTCCATTGATTCCGCTAACGGGAGTACATCAGATTCCACTCGTGTATTAATAACATTGTAGGGAATTTGGATAGAATCAATTTTGCCGGTTTTCATAATGTTCATCATTTCTGGATAGTCACTAGGAGTCATACAGGTTAGACCCACTAAACCTATCTTTCCTTCATCTTTCAGACCAGTAAGAGTTGGTAGGTGGGTTTTCCAATCTACTAAATTATGTATTTGGAGAATATGAATGTACTCAGTTTTCAGCAACGAAAATGAGTTATCAATTTGGTCTAAACCAGATCGATAACCTGTCGTCCACACTTTTGTAGCTATTTGAAATTTTGAGGGATCATTTTCTTGAATTGCTAATCCTAGGACTTTTTCTGCGTTGCCATACATTGGTGAGGAATCGACAAGGGTTACCCCATTATTTTGACATTCCTCGACTATTTTATTTCGAACGGAGAAAACTTCTGGGATCGAATCATCTACATCAAAAGTCCTGGAGGTTCCCATACCAACGGCAGGGAATTCCATTTCTCTTATTTTTCTGAACAACATTTGCTACACTTAATTTTTATTTTTTAGTAATACGTGCCTTCTGTTGAAGGTGTGTTGTCTGACTTCAGTAGCCCATCTACCTTTATCCACAGCAGCAGCCCATTCTGGGGATGTCAGGACCTTTGGATCCTCTATTTCATATATTGCTGTGTGTTTCGGTTGGTTTTCTATAATTATTTCTTGTTCTACTCCTCCGATTACCATTTTCAATTGCTCCGTGGTAAACCTGGCTATGGCTAATACTCCAGGTACCTCGGACAGGTATGGTATATGTTCCTTGTCGTAGACCTCATCAAATAGGGCCTCCTTGTCTTGAGGCACATCCATTGCAGCTGAGAAATAGTATTTTCCGTTCATTTGCTAACTCCTTTGACTAGATAAAATTAATAAAGGTTAATAAATGTCTAAAGTCCGAATCTGTCGCCTACTTTCAATCTATGGGATTCTACAAAATCTGAGGCCATAATTTTTGCTTCTCGGCCTACTTTGACCCTACCTATATTGATCATGCCGTCCGAGACTGACAAACTGAACGACTCATCCGATATTTTCGTTACGGTTCCTGCAGGTTGATCATGTTTGGAAGATTCAAAAGATGTGTTGAATAAGTAAATTGACTTTTTGTTCCACAACGTATTGGCTCCAGGGCTTGGATCAGACCCTCTAATCAGATTGTAGATTTCCATACCAGGTTTATTCCAATCTATGATTACGTCATCTGACCTGCACCACCCCTCGTATGTGGCTTTGCTGTGGTCTTGTTCAACTTTGGAGGCGGTACCATTTTTAACCATTTCTACTGCTTCAACCATTGCCTCCACTCCAGCAGGGTAGAGTTTGCCAAAATAAACTGATCCCAAAGTGTCGGTTTCAGTAATATCAAATTCTTTTTGTAAAAGTATTGGACCTGTGTCCAGACCTTTGTCTGGCCAGAAAATAGTGAGACCAGTTTTTGATTTCCCTTGTATGATGGGCCAATTAATTGAACTAGGTCCTCTATGTTCTGGAAGTAAAGATGGATGATACTGAATAGTTCCCAAGCGAGGTGCTTCAAGGATTTCATCTGGGACGATATCGGTAACAAAGGCCATCACACATAGATCTATGTGTAACGATAAAAATTCTCTAATTGCCTCTTTATCTCGCATTCTTTTGTATTGGAATACTGGTATTTGATTTTCTAATGCTGCCGATTTTATGAGATCTTCAGGTCTACCTGGATTGTCCGGTGGACAAAGCACAGCTACTACGTTTTCTTTTTTATCTACCAGTGCATTTAAGACATCTTTGCCAAAGGCAGCTTGTCCTATTATGGCGATTTTCATATCAATATCTCCTATATGGTCATTTGGGAGGTATGGTCCACACTGGAATATAACACATCAATTGACCGTACCTCTGGGCGAACATAACATGAGATCAGGTAATTACAGATTCAATTACTTATACGACTATTTTGGAGAAGAGGTTAATTTTGGTCGAAGTTAAAAAATCGATGTCTCCTTTGTCGGGCCTTAGGGTACTTGGTGTGACTGTCTACCTCGCAGGACCGTTTGCGATGATGAATTTAGCTAGATTGGGGGCCGAATGTATAAAAGTAGAAATACCGGGTGTGGGAGATCCATCTAGAGGAAATGGACCCTTTGCCTCTCCTGACGGATATGTGGAAACGCAGGAGTCTGAAAAGCATCTTTCTACTCGGTTTCTTAAAAGGGCCCAGGGTCTGAAAAGCGTTACTTTGAATCTAAAAGATCCAAAAGGCCTGGAAATGTTTATGGAGCTAGTGAAAAAGTCAGATGTACTAGTCGAAAATTTATCGCCCGGCGCTATGAAGAGATTAGGTTTGGGTTACGAGAAAGCGGCAAAAGTTAATCCGGGAATTATTTATACGTCTATTTCAGGATATGGTCAATCCGGTCCGTATTCACATCAAAAGGCTCATGATCCACAAATTCAAGGCATGAGTGGTCTTATGGATATAAACGGCTCAGAAAGTGAACCTCCTACCAGGGTTGGGTTTTATATCGGGGATTTGGTAACACCTCTTTTTGCCTGCTATTCGGTTCTTGCAGCGCTCAGAGAAAAAGATAGGACTGGTTATGGTCAATATTTGGATGTGTCCATGATGGATTCATTAACATCCCTCATGTTTATGGAAAATTTGGAAGAGGCCATTATGTACGGTGAACCACTTAGGCAGGGAAATAATAGCCGTGGAGGCCCGATGGGGCTCTATCACACCAAAGATGGAGATATCACCTTAACTGTTGCCAGTGATGATCAGTGGAGCAGATTGGCTAAAGCGTTAGATGCCCCGGAATTAATAGTAAATCCAAAATTTGCCACCTTTATCGAACGAAATCGGAATGTTGTCGAGGCTCGAGGGGAAGTACAGGGCCGACTTGATCGTTACACTAAAAGTGAGGCGATAGCATTATTAGAGGAAAATAAAGTTCCTTGTGGGTTGGTAAGAACTGTGCCCGAAATAATAGAAGACTCACATTTTTGGGATCGAGGAACCCTTCAACCAATGAAAAGTTCAGCTTTTGCTGATGCCGTTCCAGGAATTGCATCAGGTTTTCCTGTTGATTTTTCTGGGGGTGAATTACCTCAGTCGAAAGGTGCACCAATGTTAGGTGAGCACAACCATGAGATATATCATGAGATTCTCGGAATTAGCTCGGAAGATCTCGAAGAATATGAACGAAATGGAATTATTTGAAATTAATAAAAAAGTGAGGAATTGATGAGGGACCAAGCTAAACCTTTGCGGACCATGCTTTATGTACCTGCTAATAAAGAAGATTGGGTCAGGAAAGCTCCAAAATACGGTGCAGATGCTCTTATCTTGGACATTGAAGACTCTGTGCCTTTAGACGAGAAGCAAAACGCACGGGAAATCGTTTCTAGAATGGTTCCAGAATTGGCTGCGCAAGGTATAACAGTATTGGTAAGAGTCAATGATATTGATACAGGACTTACTGCAGAAGATGTAGCTTACGCGGTTCAGGAAGGCCTTTACGCTATTACTCTGCCGATGGTGAAAGGACCTGCCGATGTGAAAAAACTTGACTCCTTTATTTCTAGTGAGGAGAAGAAAAAAGGTATAGATCTGGGGAAGATATTGATTGACCCCGGTTTGGAAACAGCTACAGGGCTCCGGTTTGCTTATGAAGTGGGAACTTCATCAGATCGAGTTGCGCATATGGGGGCTGGAGGTGGTAGGGGAGGAGACATAGCTAGAGCTGTAGGATATCAATGGACTCCCGAAGGCACAGAAACTTTATTTATCCGTTCAAAGGTACTACTAGACGCTCGAGCAGCTGGTGTACCTTTTCCATTGACTGGCTTGTGGCAGGACATACATGATCATGAAGGATTAAGGAGCTTTGCGCAACATTCAAGAGAGCTAGGTTATAACGGAATGACAGTTATACATCCGTCTCACGTTCCAATAGTGAATGAAATATTTTCTCCGAGTAAAGATGAGATAAGTGAGTGGCAAGGTTTAGTTCAATCGATGAAGGAGATTAGAGAGAGTGGAGGGGCCGCCGTTTCTTTTCAAGGCGGAATGGTCGATATCGCTCATGAGAAAACAGCTTTGGAGATGCTTGATATGGCTCGTGCTTTGGGATTGTTGGATGATTAACCAGACGTATTGATAATTTCATTCACTGATTGATCAATCATTTCCTTTAAATTTTGACTTGGATTTCCATCTTCATTCCAATGCTCTCCCCAAGAGTAAATCGACTTGTTGGCGACAACGGCTCCTAATGTTCTGACCATTGGAGTTAAACCATGTTCAACTGACAAAGCGTGTTCTGCAGATCCTCCGGTTTGGATGGGTAGTACTAACTTGCCAGACAGGGAATTTTCTGGAAATTGATCAAAAAAAGTTTTTATTAGACCTGTATAGGTGGCTCTATATGTCGGGGTGGCAGCGATGATCACATCGGAATCAAGGACACGTTCTATAGAATCATTTAATGCTTTATCTTTACTTCTCAACAAAAGAGCTTCTGACGAAATCTTGGACAAATCCACCAGTGCTGTGTCCCACTGTTCTTTAGGGAGCCTATCAATAAAAATATTTACGATTTTTTCAGAAGATGAACCTTGGAATGGACTTCCTAGTACCGCCGATAATATTTTCATAATAAGTGTTTTCCAGTAACTGCGTGCCTTTTATGATAATTAACAACCGATTCTTTTAGATTAGGGATTAGTTCTTTACCCCAATAAACAGCGTCATTATATGCATCAAAACCTCTTACTAATAAAGTGCTACAACCTAGTTTGTAGTATTTCATAAGTGAATCAGATACTTGTTCTGCGGTGCCTACAAGTGCCGTAGTATTTCCTGCACCTCGAGTAGCTGCCGCTATGGGAGTGTAAAGTCGATCATCCAAGATTTCCCCATCTTTTGCGAAATCTACGAGACGCTGAGATCCTACAGATTCCAACCTTTCCTTTCCCATACCATGCATAGAATTCTGGTTGGTTTTCAGAACATTTTCTAGAGTGGAATGAGCAATATCCCAGGCTTCAGATTCAGTATCAGCCACTATTGGTCTCGTTGAAACGGAAAATCTTACAGATTTTGGATCCCTTCCAACTTTTCTTACTCTGTCGGTGAATAATTTAATTTTTTTCTCGACTTCTTTGAGCGGTTCTCCCCACATAGCATATACGTTGCATTCTCTCGCACCCACTTCTAATGCGGCATCAGAAGCTCCACCAAAATACAGAGGGATATGTGGTTCCTGAAAGCATTCAAAGTCACTTTTCGCTTGTTCGAAGTGATAGAACTCACCCTTATGGTCGACGGGCGTTTTTGAAGTCCATAGGGTTTTAAGAATGTGCATGAATTCTCCTGACCTTCTATATCTGGCATCATGGTCTAGAAAATCGCCATCACGCTTCTGTTCTAAATCCCCACCTCCGCTTATTATGTGTAGCGCAATTCTTCCCCGTGTTAATTGATCGATAGTGGCGGCTTTCCTACTTAGTACTGTCGGACTGACAAATCCAGGCCGGTGAGCAACCAAAAATCCAAGTTCTTCAGTGTTGGCTGCTGCATGCATCGCGACTATGAACCCGTCTGCAGATGAAGATGTGTATCCGACCAGAACTTTATCGAAGCCGCTATTCTCATGGGCTTTAGCAAAATCGGAGATATAATCCCCGTCTACCCCGCCACCAATGACGTGTACCTCTGCACCTTTACTTCCAGTACCTTCTCTTACTGCGCCGATCATTCCGATTATCTCAAGTTCCATAAATCTATCCTAAATTATCTAAATATATTGCGGCAGTATATGTTCTGAAAAAAGATTAATCGAGTTCATAGCAGTTTTATGGTCAATATCTCCCCATTGAAAGGAACACACAAAATAATTGGCACCGGTTTCGATGTATTCTTCCAAATAACGTTCCACTGACTGTGGGGAACCTGCCAAAGCGACACCCCCTAGTCTAGTAGGATCCCTTCTGTTTGATTGCTGGTCGAATCGCTCTATTTCGGCCTCTATATCCTTTCTGGTTTCCCTAGTCGGAAGACTAGCCGGTCTATCTCCCACGAACCCGAATGAGCCATCCTTTGAAGATTGGAACTGTTCCAATCCCCTTTTTTCAGCTTCTATTCGCCGAGGAGCTGCTAAATTCCATTTATATTTTTCCCAGGCTGGAGTCGCAATATTTATCGCTTCTTCGTCTGTATCAGCTACAACCATATGGACAACAAGGCCAATTTTTGGATCTTGACCCTGATCGTTTAGTGAGCCTTCACCGTGAGTCTTATTCCAGACATTTTTATATCTCTTGGTTTCAGCCGTGAGGCTTTCCAGAGTTCCTACAATCACAGTGTTCATTCCTTCCAAGGCGGCTGTTTCGGCGTTTCTCATATACCACATTGGTGGGAACGGTTTTTGAACCGGTTCTAATCGCATTGGTAGGTTGTCATATTGGTGAAATTGACCTTGGTACGTTAGAGTTTCTGAACTGAGTCCTTCTTTTATCACTTCCAGAGTTTCAAGGTATCTTTGGTAATTTTTGTCAGAATCGTCATCCTGTCCCCAGAAAAAAGCTTCCATCACACCTCCTCTTCCGACTCCGATTTCTACCCGTCCATCGCTCAAGTGGTCAAGCATGCTGATTTCTTCGATCAACCTAAGTGGGTGATGAAGAGGCAATACATAAACACATGGAGCTAGTTTTATTTGTGACGTGCGCTGCGATGCTGCGGCTAAAAATACGTTTTGAGAAGGAGCCAGACTATGCACAGCGGGTGTATGGTGTTCAGCTAGATGGTATGCATAAAACCCTTTTTGGTCTAAAACCTCGATTTGTTGCATCCGAAGCTTGTATATCTCATTTAGGGACATGTTCGAGACCGGTTCTATATGATCAAATACGCCAAATTGAAGTGCCAAATAACTCTCCTAAGTTTTGTGTGCTATCAGTTTTACCAGCGACAAGATTTGTGAACCAATATAATACTAGCTATATAATCTTCTGTGTTGTACTGAAAATGTACTGTGACAGTATTCAAAATTTTGGGAGACGGATAGATGGCTGATTTAAAAGACGATGAACAATACCGGGATAAACTTACTCCGATGCAATATGAAGTAACTCGTAATAAATCTACAGAAAGAGCATTTACAGGGGAGTACTGGAACACGACAGAGGATGGTACCTATTTATGTGTTTGTTGTGGGGAAGAACTTTTCTCTTCCGATACCAAATACGACTCCATGTGTGGGTGGCCTAGCTTTTACCAGCCGCTTGTTGAGAATCAGATAGAAGAAGAAACGGACATTTCTTTAGGAATGGAGAGGACGGAAGTTATCTGTAAGTCATGTGGTGCGCATCTGGGGCATGTTTTTCCAGATGGTCCTCAACCTACTGGGCTGCGGTATTGCATTAACTCAGCTTCCTTAAATCTAAAAAAAGACGAGTAGACTAAGGATCAATTGGTCATTTGGGAAAATACCGGTTTTAGTCGGTTTCTTGCTTCAGACTGGGATTTTGAATCTTCAACTTCATAGATAGGAATGTCTTCGTCCCAATCTGCTTCCAAATCGTATAATTCCCCCGTTTCATATAATTTCCAACTGTGATCACGAATGAACCTTATTTGTCGTAAATCGTTGAGGCCGTGTCTTCTATTCATTGGTTCGAAGTGAAAAAACATCCAATCTCTCGGGTTGCCTTTTTCCCCTTTTAACTGAGGATAAAAAGACCTCCCGTCAATAATGTATCCTTCAGGGAAGTTCAGGCCAGCCGCTTCGAAAATAGTCGGTAGAAAATCTGTAGCTTCAATAAGGTCTGTTTGCACAGTATTGGAAGGAATCGTTCCTGGCATCAAACAAATCAAAGGAACATGGGTACCCCTATCGCTGGTCTTCCCTTTACCACCGCAAATCTCATTATGCTGGTGCATCATTGAACAGACATCGGCTGGGCTACCGTTGTCTCCAAGGTAGATGACCAATGTATCTTCCTGAAGTCCTTGATTTTCAAGATAGTTCAGTAATCTACCTATGACTTTGTCGTGATACTCAACCATATCTCTATAGAATTTAGGATCATCTTCCCATGATCCA
>VFFY01000141.1 GCA_009392675.1 SAR202 cluster bacterium
TAGGAGAAACCGTAAGGCAACCCTCACTAGCCAAAACTCTCCAGCGGATTGCGAAAAATGGCACGGATGAGTTTTATAACGGGGAGACCACTCGTTTAATCATGGAAGATGTCAAAAGGCAGAACGGTTTACTGAAACTTGAAGATTTTAAGCATCATAGTTCCTTATGGCAAAACCCCATATACGCAAATTTCTGTGGATACGATGTTGTTACAATGCCTCCAAATTCATGGGGCATAACCTTGCCCTTACAATTGATCGAGCTTGAAGCCCAAAACATTACAAATTGCGATCCCTCAGACCCGGAGTTCATGATTAGAGGATTTCGAGCGCGTCAGATAGCATATAAAGCGGTAGCCGACTATATTGGTGATCCTAGCCTAACCGAGGCTGGTGCCATCGAAATTCTCCACCAAGCAGTTTCTGGGACAACCCTTCGACATGAGAGAAATAAGGATATGCCGGAAGAATCTTGCGGATCTGATACGTCTAATATTGTCGTTGCAGATAAGTCTGGTAATGCCGTTTCGCTTATTCAAAGTATCTCTACACCATATGGTTCAGGAGTTGTTGCCGGTGATACTGGCATATTAATGAACAATCGAATGCAGGGTTTTACAAGTAATAAGGAAAGCCGCAATTGCATTGGTCCTTCCAAACGACCCGCTCATACATTGGCACCTGCATTAATCCTAAAGAATGACGAATTCTACATGTCGGTAGGAACACCTGGCGCTCCAGGTCAAACCTGCACTATGGCTCAATTTTTGACGCGCGTTCTGGGTTACGGAGAAGATATATCCAACGCCGTGCTGGCGCCTCGCTGGTCCGTTAATTTTAAGGGAGAACCTATTGTCGAAAATGCAATTAGCAAAAAGTTTTTAGACAACCTTAATGTGGCCAATCCAAGATTTTATAGCGAGGAAGTAGGTTGGATTTCCTTCGGATCTATAAAGGCAGCGGTCCTTGAGCAAGGCAAATTATCAGGTGTGGCAGATGGTAGGCGGGTTGCTGATACACTTGGCTATTAGCTCCATTGCTGGTTAAACTTGTTCAAACTTTTCTTGCTATACTTTATGATGTATTCCTTCGAAACTTCCCGATCATCAATTAAACTCCGCACCAAAGGGCCCCAAAATATATGAAACAGATATACAATTATGAGATCGCTTGCCTTCAAACAAGGTCAAAAATGGTGTCGTTAGATGATAAGCAGCGTGATATCGACATCCGTGATAACATATCTCGAATTTGTGAAATGACTGATTACATTACAGCATTTGGTAATTCAGACGTAAAACTTATTGTGCTTCCAGAATACTCAATTAACGCCCGCTGGGAAAAAATGGATCTGGAAAACTGGTTAAAAATTTCAACCACTATACCTGGCCCTTATACGGAATTGCTGGCTGAAAAGGCTAAAGCTAGAAAAATTTGGATTGCCGCAAATATGCTTGAGGTACATCCCGATTTTCCTGGGAGATTTTTCAATACGTCATTCCTTGTTAATCCTGGAGGTGAAATTATTCTCAAACACTGGAAAAACAATAACAACGCTTGGGTTTTTCCATATACGACACCTTCAGATATTTACACTGAATTTGTCGAGAAATTCGGTCAAGAAAATCTTTTCCCTGTTGCGAGGACACCCATAGGAAATATTGGACTGATTACTTGTGGTGAATTAGGATTTCCAGAAAATGCTAGATGTACCATGATGAATGGAGCAGAGATATTACTCCATTTGACCTCCGAACCTAATAACATGAGCCACGGGGATGTTAGGAACTGGGAAGCGATGAGAATAACCCGGGCCTACGAAAATAAATGCTATTTGGCTATGGCAAACATTGGTATGTATGAGGGTGCGACGCGAGGCCTCCATGGCAGTCACGGGGACTCTGCAATTCATTATTTTGACGGCTCTATCCTTGCTAAAATCAATGGCCCCGGTGAAGCCACCATTAAGGCAGCAGTTGATCTTAATGCCTTACGCAGGGTTCGGGCTAAACCGTTTCATCCAGTTACCATTCGAGCAAAAATGTATGCAAAAGAATACGAACGTACCGTAAGCTGGCCACTCGATCGTTTTGCCGAGGAGCCCATAGTCAGCATTGAACAAACAAGGGAATTATTCCGAAATTTGGTAGAAGAACGCCGCGCCGCTGGAATTGATATGCCGGCGCAGGAATTCAACAAACAAGAGTAAAAATTACAGTTATTGGATCCAGCTTAAAACAATTGATATAGTCGAGCGCTATTAGATTGATCTATTTTACTCTTGGATCCTTCCCGGTGCACGGTGATTATGGGTAACTCGAATTTAGACTTGGTTTGTTTTAATATCACACCTTTGAATAAGGTTTCAGCTTCGTCATGTATTGATGGGATTAAGGTAATACCTAGACCATTTCTTACTAACATAATACTCGAATGAATGTTGTCAGACGTGGCGACAACCCTAGGAACAATACCCGCCTTCTTTAAAAATTTTTCAATTAATACTCCCAGACCTATATCTGGTTCATTGACGATTAATGGCTCCTTCTGAAGTTCTAAGAGCTCGATTGGTGGCTTATACTTTGCTAATCGATGCGTTGGATAAAGTGCTAAATAGAGTTCTGTATTAGTAACCTGCTTAAATTCCAAGTTTGGAGGTACTAGGTCTTTATCTACATCAAACGTAAATCCTATATCCAGTCTACCTTGAAATACCATTCTGTGAATACGCCGGGTTGTACCTGTTATTATATTTAAGCCTGATCCTGGAAAAGCCTTTTTAATTTTATTGATAATAGCTTGAAGCAGAATGTCTGTTACGTTTGAACTGAAACCTAAGCTAACAAAATTGTTAAATTCGCCATTCAATTGCTGGGCAATATTTGAAAGATTATTTATGCCCGATAGGGCTTGGTCTGCCTGTATGAGGAATAAACCACCCTTATAGCTTGGCTTAATCCCGTTACCGACCCTATCAAATATGGCAAATCCAATTTCCCTTTCTAGCAGGCTTATCTGCTGGCTGATAGCGGACTGGGAAATGTTTAATTTTTCCGCAGCACCAGTGAAACTAAGTTCCTTCCATGCTGCTAAAGCATACTTTAATTGTGTATCTTTCATTACCTAACACTCTTGGGATCAAAAACTTCATAGCGCCCAGATATACTCCCTCATAAGTAAAACTAATACTCCTGTTAGTAAATGATATTTGAGAAATTGGACCCTACTGACTACATTATGGTTACCCTTAGTGGTTAGTTAACTAGATAATAATCTGTAGTAAAATATTGGTGCCTGAATAGTACATTAGGCTGTGGGTTCAACGCTAGAATGTTAGAGGTGTCACCTGATTGGAATAATCCCCACACAATTATAAGGAAGTATTAGATGCGTAATGGTTACCGAGTTGTAGATGTAGATAGTCATGTTACTCCTTCCATGGAAGTACTCAACAAATTTGCTGGAGAAGAGATAAAGTCCAGGTGGAATGAATTCTCACCCTATTTTAGAACGATGAATTCCCCTCTAGGACGAGGGCATCCGGAATCACCTTGGACAACGATTAAGATTAATCCAATTCCTTATGACAGGGTAGCCGGTCAACCTGCAGTTGCAGAAAAGGTAAAGGCCGGCGGCTCTGGCCCATTGGAAGGCCGTGTCCAAAACATAGCTAAGGATTTGCCAACAACGGGGACACAACATGAAAATTCAGAAGGACGTATTAGTGATATGAATACTGAAGGCGTCGATGTAAACGTCCTTATTCCTGGCACATGGGCTTCCGCAAGTAGTTCCCTGGACTCGTCCTTGACCACGGGCCTCTATGGCGCATACCACAACTATATGAAAGAATTTTGCAGCAACCATCCGAACCGGCTGAAAGGACTGATGTTGGCAGCTTGCGGCGATGTTGATTGGACCGTCAATGAACTGAAATCCCGCGGTGAAGAAGAATGGATGTCTTGTGTATGGCCAATTCTCCCTGAAGGATTGCCAGTTGATGACCCATCATTAGAACCAATTTGGGAAGTAATGAACGAGTTAGAACTGCCAATGATATACCATAGCTTTTTCTACGAACCTCCGTATTTTCCAGGTTACCGAGACATCTGGGGTAATGCCGCAATTGCTCGTTGCGCAGCCCACCCTTGGGGAGCTCAACGGATGGTATCCTATATTATTTGTGGTGGAATACTGGACCGTTACCCAAACTTAAAGATCTGTTGCTGTGAATCAGGACATGGATGGCTACCTTACTGGTTATTTCGTTTGGACAGCCAAGTGGAATATGTCAAAGGAGCTGTTCCTAAATTAAAGTGTCTACCGAGTGATTATGCACGGCAGGGTCGAGTATTGTGTAATATTGAAGCCAGCGAGGGAGAAATGATGACCAAAGCGGTTATAGATCTACTTGGAGAAAACTGCCTGGTTTACGGATCAGATTTTCCTCACCCAGAGTGCGATTGGCCAAA
>VFFY01000142.1 GCA_009392675.1 SAR202 cluster bacterium
ACTACGATTGATGCCCTTGCGATCTGTGTTGGTAATGTGCACGGGAAATATCTTTCAGAACCAAAATTGGATTTTCAGCGGTTGTATAAAATACGAGAAGCTACCGAGATACCCCTTGTAATGCATGGTGCATCAGGTCTATCAAATGAAATTATTTCAGAATGTATACGTGCAGGGGTATCAAAATTTAATGTTAATACTGAGTTAAGGCAGGCATATATTTTGGGTATGTCAGAAGCTGTAGACCAAGGAATGTCTGATTTAATATCCGTGATGAATTTATGTATTACCAAGATGAGAGAAGTAGTGGTGTCCAAAATCCGCCAGTATTCATTTAGATAATGGTTGGATAGCGCATTTTAATTTAAAACCCGTTGTCAATCACTAGTTTTTATAAAATCAGCTATTCTTTCTCCTATCAACATTGCTGCAACGTTGGTGTTTGCTCTAGGACAATCTGGCAATATGGAGGCATCAGCAATCCTCAATTGCTTAGTTCCATATACGAGACCATATTGGTCTACAACCGCTTCCTCATCACATTTTGGACCCATTTTGCATGTGCCCGAAATGTGATGCATAGTCAAAACGTTTTCCAGCATCCACTGATCAAGTAAGTCGTCGTTATTTATGGTGGTCTCGTCTGGAGAAAGTCTTGCAACTATGCTGTCGGTAAAACTGGGTGCCTCGGCTATTTTGTCGGCCAACCTAACTCCTTCCCTTAATCTTTTAAGATCATATTTATGGCTCAATAGGTTGTAATCTAGAATGGGTTGTATATGAATATCGGTGGATTGAAGTGAAATTCTGCCCACACTTTCAGCTAGATATATTCCTACAGAGATCATAAGTGCACCAACATCGCCTATCTCATGACTGAAACGCATAATCATGATCATGTCGTTTTGGTATTTGGAATCTTGGGAGGTGTACCGCAAGGCGACTTTTTGTGGACCTATTTTTTGTTCGGGTTTGTTGAATGAAAAATGGGGTTTCCATGTAGTGTGAACTGTTGGATGATCTCGAAGATTTTTTCCTACCCCGGGTAAATCACTTATTACGCTTATGTCGAATGCGGACAATAATTCTTCTGACCCAACGCCGGATAGCATTAAAATTTGAGGTGTTGCTATTGAACCTGCTGATAGGATTATCTCTTTTCCTTCAACTTTGAATACTTCACCACCACTAATTACTTCAACACCGGTTGCTATATTTCCATCAAATACGATTTTTCGGGTGACACAATTTGGTTTGATAGTTAAATTTAGGCGATGTCTACTTTGAGAAAGGTAACCAAGAGCCGTACTGAATCTTATTCCGTCAGGGTTGTTAAGAGGATATGGTCCGACACCCGTTGCGTCCGGCAGGTTGTGATCCATATTCTCCTTGTAGCCTAAGTATTTACAAGCCTCGTAGAAAGCCAACTGGTCATCAGTTAAGGAATTTAGGGGATGTCTTTTTACCAGAATAGGCCCATCTTGGCCGTGGAAGTCGCCACCATAATCTAGGTCTGTTTCAATTTTAAGGAGATAAGGAAGACATTCTTTAAAACTCCACCTGTCGTTGCCCCATTCAACCCATCTTTCAAAATCCTCTGGTAGTGGACGTAGAAAAACCTGACCATTTATAGCACTAGTGCCCCCTGTTACTTTTCCGCGAGGAACGGGCATATTTTCTGAAAATTTGGAAGCTGTGCCTGTAAATTGCCAGTCGTGAATCCCGCCGACAACTATGTCTGGTCCAGTTCCCCACCCATGTTTCAAATCAAAAGGTAAGTTTTCAAAATTCGGATAATCTGGACCCGCTTCCAATAAAAGAACTGAACAATTTGAGTCCTCTGACAAACGAGATGCTAGAACTGCCCCGGCAGAGCCTGCGCCTATAACAATCTTGTCGTATTTCAATATGATTCCCTCATCGATTGTAAAAAGAAGAAGCTATCGCAAAAATCCCTGACGGAATATAAAACATTCCAACGGATGAAATGCTTATGAGGATAAAGACTGTGAAAATAACTGACACAGCCCAGGAGTAGGATTTCCATCTAAGAATCAAAGTCTTGTGGCGGTTGCTGGCAGCCTTGGCCATTATTGAAGAAAAAATACATACTCCCGATAAAATCCAAGGTAGTATTATGACGAAAAGACCTTGTGCCCCCAATGCTTCAAATATTGTTTTATTTGTCTGGAATTGCTGGGTGAAATTACCGGAATCCGTTATTTGCTCGAATTCACTGATTACTGGAAAAAAGATCAGTAATAGGCCCGCTAACATTGCTGTAACGTGTGAAAGGCCGGCGAGTATTGTTGATTTATATAACAGGATCATCACCAATAATTCTCTTGATCTCAGCAACTAATTTTGGCAAAGAATCTTCTGTGGGACCTTTTATAGACTCGGTAGCTGCTTGAGATATTGGAGTCTCCTCAGGGTTAATTTCTATTATCTTTCCACCAGAAGATAAAACTTCCCTCGGGAAACCAGCGGCAGGGTACACGGTTGCTGAGGTCCCGATAACCAAAATACAGTCGGACAATCTAGTTTCATTTACACAAGTATTTAAGGTCGAAAGCGGTATAGGTTCACCAAACATCACAGTATCTGGCTTCACGATTCCGAAGCATGAATTACATTTGGGAGGTAGGTTTTGTTCCCAATCCAATGTTATTTGGTCAAACTCATCTCGATGCCATCTCACTTCACAACTGATACATCGTAGTTTAGTTCTATTTCCGTGTATTTCAGTTACATTCTTGGAGCCCGCAATGTAATGTAAGTTGTCTATATTTTGAGTAATTTGGTGTTTCAAAACACAAATCTTTTCGAGATCCACCAACGCTAAATGCCCAGGGTTTGGTTTTGCTTTTTCAATTGCCTCTCGAAATTTCGCTCTTTCAGGATCTATTTGGTCATTTAAATTTTGGTCCCACCATGCTTTGGGGTCAGCAAGGAAATGTTCGTATCCATTGTTGGACGGTTCGCCTAAATTTGTCCATAAACCGTTAGTACCTCTAAAGGTTGGTATTCCACTTCCAACTGATAATCCGGCACCAATTAAGGCTATGGGATATCGGGATTGAACTATTATTTTGGCAGCAGCTGATATTGGTTCTTGTTTTTTTATTTCCATTGTCATTCAATTCTAAATTGTTTTTACAGAACCATTTATGACTTCCAACCTATTGGAACTATTTGTAAATGAGTCGGGGATGTTGCTCGGTTCAGCGGTAGTTACGATAACTTGATCGTGTTTCTTTAAGTGTTCTACCAACTGTTCCCTACGTGTTTGGTCTAACTCAGACATTACATCGTCTAGTAATAACACTGGCTTTGTAGTTCTACGCTCATATAAAAATTCCGATTCAGCCATTTTTAAAGCTAAAATAGCCGTTCTTGACTGGCCTCTAGAGGCGTACTTGGAGGCCTCCATAGTATCGATTTCAAATATTAAATCGTCTCTATGAGGACCAATGCTTGTAGACCCTTGTGCTATGTCTTTTCTTCTTGACCGCTCTAGATCCGTTATGAAATTTTCTAGATCTATGTGCTCAGAGACATCATCTGTTCTCGCATAGCGAATGCTCATTTTTTCAGTGTTACCGCCCATCAGTCTATGAAAAGGAAAAGATGTACCGTCTAAGATTTCCACGGCTTCTTGCCGTTTTTTTGTGAGGATGACAGCATTTTTTGCTAACTGGTGGTCCCAAAACGTTAGTTCGTTTGCCGATGAGGAACCGTCTCGTATCAATCTCAAAAGATGGTTTCTCTGGGTATTTGCTTTTTGATACTGCTGCATTGATAAAAGATATTCCTTGTCGACTTGAGAAAGTAGTATGTCAAGGTATCTACGTCTTCCCGAAGGGCTCCCATATATCAGGTCTAGATCACCTACGCTGAATAAAACCGCGTTAATAATGCCTACCAGCTCGGATGATCTTTTGGGAGAGCCGTTAACTCGTATAAATTTTTGTGCGACAAACCCATGAATATTCTGTGATGGTTGGCACCTATAATGGATCTCCAGATTTTCTGATCCCTGGGTGTGTTCAGCAACACATCCGATTTTAGAGTAGCTCAATTCTTGTTGATCGAGTTGCAATACAGAGAATTTGTTGATTAATTCTCTGTCAGTGGTGACTCTTGGTGATTTAGCGATGGCCATCATATAGATTGCCTCTAGCAGGTTGCTTTTGCCATGTCCATTTGCTCCTTGAATTACTGTCGTGCCAGGAGGCAACGCCAGTTCCAAATTATGGTAATTTCGAAAATTAAGGAGACTTAAATGGGAGATGCGAATGAGAATTCTCCAAAGCAACTGCAGTGTGTCGTAATCCGCCGTTATTGAAAAGATTTTAGCATGTTAGTTATATTGTGTGAGTTATATAGTAATTCTGAAAAGTCTACGAATTCTTAGGAGATTAGCACAGATGAAATCAGTAGTTGCATTGGCAGGTGGGGTTGGAGGAGCTAAATTGGCTCTTGGGTTTTCTCATATTTTAAGTTCTGAGGAGTTGACAGTTGTGGTCAATACTGCGGATGATGACCGTTTCTATGGATTACATGTTTCCCCTGACCTAGATACTGTTTTGTATACCCTAGCGGGCGTATCCAATGCCGAAATGGGTTGGGGCCTTGCAGGTGAATCTTTTCGAACTTTAGAAAGGTTGAAGGAATATGGTGTTGATGCTTGGTTTAATTTGGGCGACTTAGATCTTGCTACTCACCTCTATCGCACCAAAATGCTAGATGAAGGAAAAACTTTGTCGGAGGTATGCCAACAATTGGCAAAATCTTTGGGTGTTGAGCATAAAATATTGCCAGTGACCGACAGTTCCATAAAAACAATGGTCGAAACCCAAGACGGAATCATGAGTTTTCAAGAGTATTTTGTGAAAAACCGGTGTGAACCTATCGTCAAATCAATAGATTTTAATGGGTCCTCAAATTGCACAGTTACTCCTGGGGTTAGACGGGCTGTTCTAAATATGGATTTACTGGTGTTCTGTCCTTCAAACCCTTTTGTTAGCATTGCGCCAATCCTATCGGTACCAGGGTTTAAGGAAATGATCGAATCGTTCTCTGGTAAATCAATCGGTGTTAGTCCCATTGTGGGAGGGGAAGCGATTAAAGGTCCTGCTGCAAAAATGCTTAAGGAACTTGGGCACGACGTATCCCCTGTGGGAGTCGCTCGCCAATATGTGGGGCTCTGCAACACATTTATTATCGATGAAAAAGATGTGGATTTTAAACAAGAGATAGAATCTTTGGGAATGACTGTTTTTGTAACTCAGACTATTATGGAAACAGATCAGGACAAAAAACGATTAGCTGAATACATACTAGAAATAAGCGTGTAAATAAGTGGCTCAATTTTCTGTACTTATACCGATGAAAATTCCGAGTGAAGGTAAATCTAGGCTGGCTGATGTTTTAGATGGATCAAGTAGGAAGTCACTAATAATATCCTTATTAGAAAGAGTCCTCGAAGCCTCTATGAATTCATCTAGCTGTGATGTTTATGTAATTGGTGGAGGCTTAGAAGTGGCCGATATTTGTAGACAGATTGGTGCCTATTGGTTGAATTCAAACTCGGGGGATTTAAATTTGGATGTATCGGCCGGCATTGCTGAGATCACCCAAACAGGGAAGGGGACAATATATTTGCCAGGAGACCTTCCATTCGTTACTTCAGAAGACATTAATTCAGTAATCGATCGGTCAGAAAATGGCGATTTTGCAGTGTTGGTTGAATCTGAGTCTGATGGTGGTACCAACTGCGTACTTTTTCCATATCAAACTAAACTAATTCCTTTGCTGGGTTCAGATAGTTATAAAAGGCATTGCGGGTACGCGGTAAACCATGGGATTCTCTTTGAATCGATTAGTCCGGCAGGATTACTTATAGATCTCGATACGGTGGATGATTTAAAAAAATGCCAGCGCATAGAAAAGGGATTCCTAGGGAATGTTGGAATTATTTGAAAATATTTGGTTAAAGTGGGTTTGAGTATGACTAAATTAGGTGTGTTACTTCCTACAAGGGGATTGTTGATGACAGATGGTCCTCCTACTAATATAAATGAAATCATTGATATGGCGGAAGCCGTAGAGGCTTCCGCCATTGATTCTGTTTGGGTGGGGGATAGTTTAACTGCAAAACCTAGATTGGAACCTTTCGCGGCTTTATCGGCTATAGCTGCTAGGACAAAAAATATACGGCTGGGTACAGCTGTGTTACTTTCTTCTTTAAGGCATCCTGTCCAGCTTGCTCATGTAGCGACAACTGTGGATTTGATATCAGAGGGCAGGCTTGTGCTGGGCATGGGGGTTGGCGGAGCTTTTAATGAGGCTCAAAGGCAAGAGTGGCATAACGTAGGAGTGGACCCTCGAAAGAGGGCTGGTAGGTTTGAAGAGTCCCTCAAAATTTTTAAACCCTTAACCAGAGGAGAGACAGTCACGTTTTCTGGGAAGCATTTTGATGTAAAAGATATTTCCATTAAACCGGTTTCCCCTCAAAACAACGGGGTACCAGTTTTGGTCGCTGCCCATGGACGTTCCAAATTGGAGAGACAGTATGAACGGGTTCTTCTTGGTGATGGGATAATCTCGATCTCAGATTTTCCAGATGAATATGAGATGGCTCTAAAGAAAGTGTCCCAATATTGTGACCAGAAGGGTACTCCGTTTAAAAATTTAGAAAAAAGCTTTTATATGACAGTGAATATCGGAGATAAAAAAGAAAAGTTGACTGAGGAAGCAGACCGGTTTCTAAAATTATATTACGGGATGAATATATGGCAGGAAAGATGGGGCCCTTGGGGAACCCCTGAAGAGGTCTTGACCAGAATAAAAAGCTATGAAAATGTCGGTGCCGAAACAATTATTGTTAGGTTTGCCTCATTTGACCAAGCTAGGCAGCTTGAACTGTTTTTGAATGAGGTCGTAGCCTACTTATAAGGGATATGATCGATTAAGGTTTCACTAACCGGCCACCATTGTTTCAAAGTCGCGCTCTGAAATTATTTGTACTTCAAAATTAGTAGCTTCAGCTAGTTTTGAACCCCCATCTTGTCCGGCTAATAAATAATCTGTGCTTTTAGAAACTGAACCACTAACCTTTCCTCCGTATTTTTTAATTAAATCTTGGATTTCCGTCCTGCTGTAATTCTCTAGTCTTCCTGTGACTACAAACCGAAGATCTGACAGTAAAGGAATGCCCTCAGACTGGGTAACGGTTCCAGATACCATATTTACTCCCGCAGACCGTAATTTCTCCAGAACATTAAGATTGTCAGGGTTACTAAAATACTCAGTAATACTTTCAGATATTTTTGGACCAATAGAAGGAGTGTTCAGGAGGGTTTCTTGATTACAGGCAACTAAATTATCGATAGAGGCAAATTGATTCAATAATAAAGAGGATATTTCTGACCCAACATGCGGTATGCCTAAAGAGGTCAATAACCTTTCAGGAGGTTGTTTCTCACTTTCTTTTATAGCTATAAGGAGATTATCAACACTCTTTTTACCCATCCGATCTAGTTGTTCAAGTTTTTCCCTTTGCAGAAAATATATATCTGCTACGTCTTTAATGAGTCCGCTTTGTATTAAAGAAATACCCACTTTCCCCCCCATGCCTTCAATATCCATAGCACTTTTGCTTACAAAGTGTTCAACGAGCCTTTCCAACTGTGCCGGGCAAGTAGAGTTTGTGCAGTAGGTAGCTGCTTCATCTTTCCTATTTGCCAATATAGCACCACAGCTGGGGCACATTCTCGGCATTGAGAAAGATGTTTCGGTACCGGTTCTTTTATCTTTATCACTTCTGACTATCTGCGGTAT
>VFFY01000143.1 GCA_009392675.1 SAR202 cluster bacterium
TCAACAACCAAATCAAACCCAATCGTCCCTGGAAGGTATGCCTCATGGCCGAGCAAGTCGGCATTAACCACCGTTGCCCCAAGATCATTCAATAGATTGGAAACTAGCGACTTGCCAGTCCCGATCCCTCCGGTAAGACCAATACTAAGCATATTACCTCGTCTAGAAAAAAGTCATTCGGTCATTCTACAGGAGGAGATTTTCGAGGGTCAATTAAAACCGCGTTTTCAAGGAAAATTAAAGGCTCAGAAGTCGATTTCTTTAACAATATATAATAGGAGGCTAAATGATCAAACAGGCTCAAAAAAATGCAAGACAAACTGCGACAAATCCCAAGTGTCAGTGCCGTACTTTCAGACGTCCGAATTTCCGAATTGATGACCGACTTCTCAACTGAAGCAATAACGGATCTAATAAGGAAAAAACTGAGTCAGGTAAGGTCAACTATTGATAATAAATCGGACATCCCAACAATATTGGAAATATCCAACCAAGTTTCAGATCATATAGAGAGAAACTGGGTCAGTTGGCCCAAAAACGTCATAAATGCAACTGGGGTAGTTATTCATACTAACCTTGGGCGTGCTCCCCTAAGTATCGAAAGTATGCAAGCAGCTATTGATTCTTCTAAAACCTACAGCGATTTGGAACTAGAACTAGATTCTGGAAAGCGAGGATCTAGGCAAGCAAGAATTTCCCAACTGCTGTCTAGTCTGACTGGAGCTGAGGCAGGGTTAGTGGTCAACAATAATGCTGCAGCTTTAATGCTTGGGCTTTCAGCACTGGCGTCAGGGAAAGAGGTAATAGTTTCACGATCTGAAGCTGTGGAGATTGGCGGCGGCTTCCGAATACCCGATGTTTTAAAGCAAAGTGGTGCAACCCTAATTGAAGTTGGAACGACCAACAGAACTTATGTAACGGACTATGAAAAGGAATTAAGGGAAGAAACTGGGGCTATTTTTTCTATCCATGCAAGTAATTTCAAGATAATCGGCTTCACCGCCAACCCTTCGATTACAGACCTTTCAATTCTGGGAACCAGAAGTGGCATTCCTGTCTTACATGATGTGGGCAGTGGATCATTGATAGATCCTACTAAATACGGCCTGGCGCCAGAACCTCTACCTCAAGAAAGCATAGATGCCGGGGCCGATTTATGCTTCTTTTCAGGTGACAAACTGTTAGGCGGACCGCAGGCAGGAATCGTTGTGGGTCGAAAAACTTATATCGAGCAATTATCAAACCATCCTTTGGCGAGAGCCTTCAGAATAGATAAAATGAATTTAGCTGCCTTGACTGTCACCTTAATTCATTATTTGAAAGAAGAAGCCCAAACCAAAATTCCCATCTGGCAGATGATATCCGTGGAATTGGAGAATTTACGCACAAGAGCTGACAGACTAGCGACCATGATTCCTGGTAGTGACTTGTACTCGGTGAAAGTCATCGCGACAAAATCTACGATTGGTGGCGGCAGCCTGCCAGGAGAAACCATGGATTCATACGGAATTCAGGTGAAGGTGAGCAGTCCTGAAAAATTTGCCCGAAAAATTAGAACTGGGATAACATCAGTAATTCCTAGAATCGAAAAAGATGCTGTCATATTTGATCTTCGAACTATATTGCAAATTGAAGATGATGCCCTAATAGCATCTATAACCCATACACTGCAAAATTAAATGCCCTATCAAAATCCACAGGACTCAAAACTTTTCAAAAAATTGTCTGTTCCAAATGAGATTCATTTACGAAGAATCAAAGTGGTACCTGCGATTGAAAGACTAGAATCATATATCAAAGATGCTACGGAAGCTGGAATGAAAGAAGTCAAGGTAATTCACGGGCGCGCTGGTACAGGGGATATGAGAAGAGCTGTTCATAAATTCCTGTCTGAACATCCAAATGTTAAAAGATGCTATCCAGCCCCACCTGCCGAAGGAGGGCCCGGCGCTACAATAGCCGTATTGGTATTATCGCTCTAATCAGAATTAGATTTACAGTTGGTAATAGCCCCCCAAGTCGCCACGCAAAATGGCACCACATATGTAAGTGGTACCTTCCAAATTAGGGCCTTATGAAAATTACCAGAGACTATAAAATCGCCTTGGTTCAGCAAAATTAAAATTGTGCCAACTACACTTGCAGCCATTGAAGAGCGCTTCAACATAGGAAAATACGCCAATAAACACCAAAAATGCCGATACTCAGGTGAACCATTTGGGCTGACCAAATAAGTAGAGCCGCTTATCGTTTCTTTACACCTGACACAAATCAAGGACTCCTGCATCTTACTCTCCAATCAATGACTCGCTGATTCTTGTACACTACTGCATTACGTGAGCCAAACCATTTTTACACATCCATCGAGGCTAAAACGATGAACATGTTTGATTTTGAGGCGAACCGACACTTATCCAATAGCGCCCCTTTGGCAGCAAGAATGCGGCCAATCAGGCTTGATGACATAGTTGGCCAGGCTCATTTAACTGGCAAAAATAGCCCACTTCGGAGAAGTATCGACGCGGGAAGGATTCCTTCATTTATTTTATGGGGGCCACCGGGAACAGGCAAAACCTCCCTAGCAAATCTTATAACTTCAACTTCGAATTTCCATCTCGAAAAAATCAGCGCTGTCACTTCTGGGGTGTCTGAGTTGAGGAAATTAATTTCTGAATCCAAATCCCGACTAGGAATGTCGGGGCAAAGAACTGCTCTTTTTATTGACGAAATTCATCGGTTTAATAAAGCACAACAAGATGCAATACTGCCACATGTAGAAGATGGCACTGTCATTTTCATAGGCGCCACCACAGAAAATCCGTCATTCGAAATAATTTCTCCGCTTTTATCACGATGTAGAGTCTTCACATTAAATGGCCTGGAAAGGAAAGACATCGTCCACATATTAACCAATGCTTTGAATGATTCCGAGAAAGGTTTAGGAAAAAGGAATCTTTCCATTGAAGACGGCGTGCTCGAAAATATAGCCTCAATGTCCAGTGGGGATGCCAGATGGGCCTTGAACACATTAGAGCTGTCAGCAGACTCCGCCTCTACTCAAGGCAATAAAATACTAATAAGTAAATCATTTTTGGATGAGGTGATAGAAACCAAAGCTCTCTCGCATGATAAAGCAGGAGACAAACACTTTGACACAATATCTGCGTTTATAAAATCCGTCCGGGCCTCCGACCCTGATGCTGCCGTGTATTGGTTAGCCAGGTTGCTCTTGGCTGGGGAAGACGTCATGTTCATAGCTAGAAGGCTTGTTATTTTAGCTAGTGAGGACATAGGATTAGCTGATCCCAGGGCACTAACAATCGCTGTTTCAGCTCAACAGGCTGCCCATTTTGTTGGAATGCCGGAAGCCCGGATCATACTATCAGAGGCCACAATATACCTAGCCTCCGCCCCTAAAAGTAATTCTGCCTATGAAGCGATAAATTCTGCGATGTCCGAAATTAAATCTTCAGGAGAAAACCCGGTTCCACTCCATTTACGCAATCCTGTCACTGATTTAATGTCACAGGAAAAATACGGACGAGGTTACAAATATGCCCACGATTATCCTGAACACTTTGTCAGAACAGAAAATCTTCCCGAAAACCTGGGGACCAAGGATTTTTATTTGCCAGGAAATTTGGGTTATGAAAAATTTATAGCAGAACGGCTAAACAAATGGTGGAAAGAGGAATACAAAGAGTAAGCATTGCTCACTTTCCCGAAGCCATCTTGGCTCCAATGGATATCATATTTCTAGCTATTCGAGTCGCATTAATTATCACCACGGCTCCACCTGCTGCAACAGCTATTGGAGCACCCAGTATTGCCGCAATCGCTCCAGCATGAAATCCAGCTGACCCACTAAATCCCCAACATAAAGATTGGAAACTTAATACCCTACCCCTCATACCATCGGGAACCGACGTCTGAAGTAGTGTCGATAGCCCGCTTTCGTAAATGACTCCAGAACCGTAGGCAAAAGCCAGTAAAATCATCGATAACATTAAAACATCAGAAAATGCAAAAGCAATCAATCCAAATCCAAACCCAAACAATCCATAAACTATCAATTTTCCTTTATTATCCACATCCGGCATTGCAGTTATACATACTGTAGAAATTGCGGCACCTAAAGCCCCGACCGACATGAGAAAACCTAAACCTTGAGCATCCAATCCAAGCTCATCTCTTGCTATTACTGGGAGCATAGCTTCCACGGCCCATCCAAAAATTTCAGTGACCAAAATTGCAAGTATTAAAGACCGAACCATTGTGTTTTTGGCCACATATTTTGCACCATAAACCAGATCTTCAAAGTGAGAGGAAGAAGAAATCTGTGGGGTTTTTATACCTTTCAGATTTAGAAAAACTATACTGGACACCAATAGTGCCAAAAATATAAAAGCGAATCCAAAATAAATTTCTCGAGCTATCAACCATCCTCCAGCGATTGGTGCGATGACACCCATAACAGTCATTGAGAAGAAATTTGCTGCAGTTCCTCTCAGAAGATTTTGGGGACCCACCAAATCTAATGTCATAGCCATTTTGCAGGGGTACCTTAGTGCATGAAATGCACCAGAGCAAAACCCGAAACCCAAAACATGCCAAACCTCGATGGCTTCATAAAAAGCTACTATCCCCAAAAAGCCTGTGAGTAAAATCTGTCCGAATTGGGTGATCACTAACAAGAGTTTTCGGTTATAACGGTCTATCAACACTCCAGCAACTGGGCTAAACAAAGTCAAACCTACTCCAGACGCTCCCGCAGTAACTCCAACCCAAAAAGCCGAATTTGTCTCCATTAGAACAATCCAACCTTGAAGCATAGGACTTACCATCATGGCGGCGTCGTCGAACAAGAGACCATAGAAAAAACGGCGAAAAGTCTGATTTTTAAACAGGGATAGCATAAATAAATCGCGCCTAGTAACGCTATGACGTCAATATTAAAAGTATTGGTATGATGCCGGCACAAACGATAGCGATAAGGTTATGATGTCATAGCATTGGCCATAACTTCTAAAACATAATCTATATCTTCGGAATCCACTCCGTAGTGGGTCACGAATCTCCACCGGGAATACGGTGAAGCTCCTTTTATTCCTTCCGACTCTAATTTTTTCATCAATTCATTCTTATTAGGGTGTTCAACTTCGAAGAAAACCAAATTCGTATCAACCGAGTCTGGGTCTATCGTTACACCATCTATTTTGGATAGCCCTTCTGCCAGTTTTTTTGCGTTGGCATGGTCTTCAGCCAAACGATCAACCATCTGGTCTAAAGCAACGATACCGGCCGCAGCGAGAAAGCCGGCTTGCCTCATTCCTCCACCCACCATTTTCCTCCATCTTCTAGCCTCTTCAACGAATTCATAAGTTCCTGCCACAATCGAGCCTACAGGACAGCTAAGTCCTTTTGACAAACAAAAGCTCACTGTGTCCGCTTCCTTTAACATTGCATCAACAGGGGTTTCTAGTTTGACTGCCGCATTGAATATCCTAGCCCCGTCCACATGAAGGGGCAGTTCATAATTATGGGCTACATTTGCGATCAGTTCGGTATCTTGCGGAGTAAGTACCCTGCCTCCACAGTTGTTTTGTGTGTTCTCAATAGCTATAACTGCAGTGTGAGGATTATGATTATTCGTTGAATCCCGTATAGCTTCTTCGACTTCTGACGGGTCAAGCATACCTCGAGCGTCATTTCTCACCGTATTATAGGAAACCCCTCCAAGAGCTGCCGCTCCACCCGCTTCCGAACGGAAAATATGTGACTTATCACCAAGGATTATTTCATCACCACGCCCGCAATGAGACAACACAGAAATCAAGTTGCCCATTGTCCCACTGGCTACAAACACTGATGCCTCTTTACCTAATTTCGCCGCTGCTATTTCTTCTAGTTTATTAACAGAAGGATCATCATTAAAGACATCATCGCCAATTTCCGCCTTGGCTATGGCTTCTCGCATTTCTGGGGATGGATGGGTAACTGTATCGCTTCTAAGATCAACTTTCGTCATATAATTTTCACCAAGCTAAATCGATTCTAACTTTTACTTTTACTTATTGATTCTAGCAACGGCTTTTCTTAATTACTATACTTATGCTTATTTTTAACTTTGAATTGATCACCATTTGTGACCATTATCATTCTCTCGGGGTAGTTATATGACTGATGCAACCAAAGAATTAACGACATTATCAACCGGAATTTCCGAACTTGAATCCCTTTTGGAAACCCCAAACCAAGTCAAAAGACCTCCTTGCGTTATCCTTTGCCATCCACATCCTCGATATGGGGGTAATATGTTCGATGCTGTGCTGAACCAAATTTCCACCTACTTATTAAGTAGTGGGATAGCTACTTTACGATTTAACCAGAGAGGTGTGGGAATGAGTAGTGGGGAAAGCGGTGATGGCACCAATGAATTGATAGATACAGAGTCGGTGGTTGATCTAACAAGTTCTAATCCAAAAATAGATGGCAGCCGTCTAGGTATTATTGGATATTCTTTTGGAGCCTGGATGGCATTAGAATCAGCCTTCAGAACTAATTTGATTAAATCTCTTGTATCAATTGCGTGCCCACAAAATAAGTTCGCCCAATACGGTACGGTCCAAATAACTCAACCAAAATTGCTGATACTGGGCGACAGGGATCACGATTTTACTCTCGGACAATTTAAGTTTTTAGCTAACAGAATGTCAGAACCAAAGAGAACAGAAGTCATAACAGGAGCAGATCATTTTTTCAGAGAACACAGTGATCTAGTAGGTGAGTTAAGCTGCAAATTTATTAAGGAAACCTTATAAGCTAATATAAGTATGCAGAGGTTAATGAATTGTAATTTTCCTGATGATCTTGTGGGGATTAAGAAATAGCCGCCTAAAATTTCAAAAAAGTAAGCTTTGGAGTAGTCAATTGTCAGAGAACCAAACATTTAGAAAAGAACGAGACTCGATGGGAGAATTCCAAGTCCCGTTGGAAGCATATTATGGCGCTAACACAATGAGAGCAGTGATCAATTTTCCAATAAGCGATCTGCGTTTCTCTCGTTCTTTTATTGAAGCAATATCGATGGTCAAATTAGCTGCTGCCGAAACAAATATTGAACTAGGATTGTTAGATTCTAAATTAGGAGAGGCAATTATAAAATCTGCGACAGAGGTATCGGATGGCAAATTTGATGACCAATTTGTCGTGGACATATTTCAGACTGGTTCGGGAACTTCCACAAATATGAATGCTAATGAAGTGATTTCAAATAGGGCAATTGAAATACTTGGCGGTGAATTGGGCTCCCGGAATCCCGTTCACCCTAACGATCACGTAAATACTGGTCAGTCTTCAAATGATGTCATACCAACATCGATACATTTAGCTGCTGCCAAAGCTATAACCAGTAATTTAATTCCCTCTTTGAAAAAATTGTCGGCCTCCCTCAATGTCAAATCCCAAGAATTCATGCCGATTATTAAAACTGGAAGAACACATCTACAGGACGCGACCCCTGTTCGTCTTGGTCAAGAATTCTCCGGACACGCAGGACAAATAAATAGAGGCATCCGGCGCGCAGAACATGCAGTTCAAGAACTCGGGGAAGTAGCCTTAGGGGGCACAGCAGTTGGTACAGGAGTAAACACACATCCAGAGTTTGCTAAAAAAGTCTGTGAAAAATTGACAAGATCTGCTGGGGTAGAAATCAGAGAAACCTCCAATCATTTTCAAGCTCAAAGTACCTTAGATAATATAGTAGAAGCCAGTGGTGCGATGAAAACAATTGCAGTTAGTTTAATGAAAATAGCCAACGACGTGAGATGGATGGGATCAGGACCTCGGGGAGGATTTGGTGAAATTGAACTTCCTGAAGTACAGCCGGGCAGTTCTATAATGCCAGGCAAAGTGAACCCGGTCATACCAGAGTCAGTGTGCCAAGTGGCAGCGCAGGTTATAGGAAACGACACCACTGTCGCAATAGCTGGCCAGTCAGGAAATTTTGAAATCAACGTAATGATGCCTGTGGCAGCCTATAACCTTTTACAATCTATTGATCTTTTGGCAACGGCCTCGTCAAACCTAGCCGAACAATGTATTAACGGGCTTAAGGCGACCACAAAAGGTCCTGAGATGGTTGAAAAAGGTCTCGCTATAGTGACTACTTTAGTTCCACATATTGGATATGATGAATCTGCAGAATTGGCACATAAAGCACAGGAAACGGGGCAGACTATCATGGAAGTGGCTCTTGCTGAAACGGATTTAAGTAAACAAGAACTGCAGAAAATACTTGACCCGGAATCGATGACAGAGCCAGGAATTTCAGGGGTGTCTTTGGGTTAGGAATCGCCAAAAAACTTACTAGCCATACGAATCTGATCAGGCTTAGACAGTGGCCCTGAGTTAATCATATGTGTGAAAATTTTGGATAAAATATCGCCGATCTTAGGACCATGAGGTATGCCAATACCCATAAGGTCTTCGCCGTCGATGCACAAACTGATAGTTTTTAATTCATTTGTAAATAATTTTAAATTCCTCCTAAGCTCTTTTGAGACATATGCATCAGCCACTGATATTGCGATTTCGGAGACCTCTGTGAGTTGTTTATAAATCTTGGTACGGGAGGAACTCACTTCGATAAGTTCGATGCGGTTTAAATCTCTCCCAAACTTTGACAATTTATTTCCTAAATCAAGTCTCTTAATTAAATCCATTCTCTGATCGGTTTGAATCAGTGAAATCAGTATGTAGAGAACAAGTTCTGAGGTCGGAATGCTGATATCTGTCAAAAGTTTTTTTCTCTTGGAAAACTCTGGCCCTTTTGGAAATCCAGGGTGAATATGCCCTAGAACTTCAAATTGATCCATTAGATCCAAAATCGAGTTAGTGCTCTTTTCAGAATAAATCTTTACTAATTCGTTGGTTATACGTACTCCACTCAATAAAGTTATATAGGTTAAGTCCTCCAATAATTGGGTTCTCGTGCCATCCTCAAGGGAAAACCCCAGCCTCCCGGAATACCGTATGCACCTAAAAATACGTGTTGGGTCATCTTTAAAAGATCCCGAATGCAAGATTCTTACATGTTTTGACTGTAAATCCTCTAGGCCCCTATACAAATCAAGCACTTCCCCCCAGTTTGGAGGGTTAATACAGGCTGCCAAGGCATTTATCGAAAAATCCCTCCTCCCCAAATCATCTTCAATTGAGGATGAAGTTACTACAGGTAACGCACCCGAGGTTGGATATATCTCTTCCCTAGCCATAGCCAGATCCACTGCTTGGTTTAAAATTTTTATTTTGCAGGTGCTGAACTGAGAGTTTGAAATCACATCTATTTGATATTGTGGATCAAATTTGTGCATTAGGTTCGAGGGATCTGACTCCACGATAATATCGATATCAGAGACTTCCCTTTCTAGAAGCAAATCCCTTATGGTTCCCCCAACCAAGAAAGCACGTGTCCCCATTT
The DNA here is from genome assembly GCA_009392675.1 of SAR202 cluster bacterium. GTDB lineage: Bacteria > Chloroflexota > Dehalococcoidia > Lucifugimonadales > UBA826 > UBA11996. The sequence continues at coordinate 9,482 of VFFY01000143.1, forward strand.
TATGAAACTGGTCTCCCAGTATTTTTATGGCTTTGTACTGAGGTTTTGTAAGTGTTTTTTCTAAAAGATTTTCTATATTCATAAATCTTTCAACATTACTTTTGCTTCTTTACAGTAAAATTTCAGGTCTTATACTTTGAAATTATACAGAGGTCCCAAATATTGGCTCATATTTTCAAAAGATGAGAACTTTTTAGTGACTATGGTTGAACAAATTAAGTACTGTCAATTTTGCGGTACACATCTGGTGAGAAAATACGATCGCAGCAAGCTGAGACCATTTTGCGAGGCCTGCAATATTTTCATATATGTGGACCCTAAGGTCGCAGTAGTGGCGATAGTCCCATCAAACCAAGCAATATTGCTAATAAGGCGAGCTATAGAGCCTCATCTCGGGAAATGGAGTCTGCCGTCAGGCTATGTAGATCGTGGTGAATCTATTGAAAATGCCTTAGTACGGGAAGTTTTTGAAGAAACAACAATCTGTACCAGTCCGTGTCACTATCTGGGAGTATTTTCAGGGCAGGGACCAGTTGTGGTCCATGTATATGTGGCAACTCACAAATCAGGTACGGCCAAGGCTGCTGAAGAAGTAAGCGAGATAAAATGGTGTGAATTGGACGAACTACCCGACCTCCCATTCCCTTATGACCAGGAAATAATACCGGCCTATAAAACTTATCTACACAGCCTATGAATCACCTTCGTCACCATGGCCTTCATCCCACATCCTCTTAAAAATACCGTATCGAGGTCCATCCTTGTCACCTAGTGGAGTGATGTTCACCAACTCCCAACCCTTGTCTCCCATACGCTTTAGAAGACTTGTTGTGTAGCGTAGCCCGCCTTCATCTGTGTCGGTTTTCAGCCTTACCACATCGTACTCCCACGTCGATACACCATGCGGAAGATCAAAATCTTCTACATACTCCAGTTGTTGAAGTTCTTCCTCAGTTATTTCTGCCCAGGAGTCTTCTGGCAGGTCTGTCTGGCATTCATCACATGATGTCGCTGGCCCTAATGAGTAACCGCCACACTCAGGACAAAAATAAATTCTCATAGACTATTATTTTAATATTTCTTTTTCGTAAATTCAAAAACACTATCGATCTGAAGCGATTATATGTCCACCATAAGAGAAATAGATACCATGTTGGCATTTTTATGGGAATAAAAACACACTATACTTATTGAAGATTCCCCCAAGACATAAAGTCGTATACTCTGATCGCAATAATCATTGCCCCTCGGGGAAGATAATTTTGATCCCGATATTGTATGTACCGATCTTCAAGCAATTTCGCAGCTAGTATATTTTCCTGTTCATCACTCACAACTTTAGCCTTACCTTTAGCCATCACATATGCCAATTCATCCCAATTTTCTGAATATTTATCAAATAAAACAACAACTTCATCGTTATTTGCTATGTTGTTAATTCTTTCAAGAGGTTTGCTTATATCTTTTTTAGGCTTTGAATCAATTGGAGTATAGATCGTGTCGTTACCAGACAAAGCAAAGCAGATAGGTACTGAATGGGGAACCCCAGAAGGCGTCACAGTAGATAACCTAGCTACCTGTAAAGAAAGTATAAATTCTTCTACGCTTACAAGCATTAAACTCCAAATTGGGTTAGACACAAGTATTACTTAAGAAACTTCAACCTTATTACAAATCCTCAATCGACTGAAAATTCATATTGTAGAGATGAGCGTAGAGACCGTCTTTATCCATTAATTCTCGGTGATTCCCTACCTCCACCACCTCACCTGACTCTAACACCACTATTTTATCTGCTCCCCTTATAGTGGATAGTCGATGGGCTATGACGATAGCGGTACGTCCTTCTAACAATTTTCTCAAGGCAGTTTGAATAACTAATTCCGTATGGCTATCAATGCTAGCAGTAGCCTCATCTAGGATAAGTATCTTGGGATCATTGACAATGGCTCTCGCAAAACTTATTAATTGGCGCTGGCCCAAACTAATGTTGGCTCCTCTTTCTGACAAAAAAGTGCCATACCCATTTTCAAGTTGCATAATAAATTCGTGTGCCCCAACTACCTTTGCAGAGGAGATGGCTTTTTCATCCGTCACATCCAAATGGTTATATTTGATATTTCCCATCACCGTACCGGAAAAAAGGTATGGTTCTTGTAAAACCATACTCATCTGGCTTACCACTGAAGTTCTCTTGACGTCTCTAATATCGATACCATCTATCAATATCTCACCTTCTTCCCGCTTAACTGGGTAGAATCGAGACAAAATAGACACAATACTGGTCTTTCCAGCACCGGTTGGTCCCACCACAGCAACGGTTTCACCAGCATTTACCGTCAAATTTATACCCTTCAGTACATCTTCACCTTCCACATATCTGAAGCTGACGTCTTTAAATTCAATATTCCCCTTTATTTCGGGCATCTCGATAGCATCTTCTATGTCTATTAACTCCGGCTCTCTATCCATCAAATCAAAAATTCTCGCGCCCGAAGCCATGGATCTTTGCAACTGAGTATATTGCTGAGTCAAATTTCGAATGGGATCAAAGAACCTTTGTACATACATAACAAAGGCAACTAACACTCCTGGAAGTAACTGGTCTTCTTCCAATCCAACCAATTTGGAACCGAAATACAAGGCAAGCCCAATTGCAACAGCAGTAAGAATATCAACCGCCGGCAGAAGGCCTGCAGCATATCTGCCTGCAATTACGTTCGACCATCTATGAGCTATATTTTTTTCATCAAATATCTCGAGATTTCTTTCTTGCCTATTAAGGCTTTGAACTACCCTGACTCCTGAAATATTTTCGTTGAACGCAGCGTTCACTATCGCGATTCGTCTTCTAATTTCACTAAAGGATCTTTTAGCATATTTTTGCCAAATGACCATAATGGTGATCAAAACAGGCAACACCGCCATGGTAATAAGACCTAATTCTAAGTCCATCACCAAAAGGGCAATCACAATTCCTACAAGACTCAACAACTCACCTAGGCTCATTACTACCAAAGCTGCAAATTCTTGCAGCTGACCAACATCTCCTTGTACACGGGACATAAGCCTACCCACTTCTGTCTTATCAAAATAGGAGAGGGATTGCTTTTGCACATGACCAAACAGAGCTCTTCTCAACCTAAAAAGAACACCTTGGCCCACTTTCTGCATTGCATATTGTTGAAGGTAATTGGTACCCCAGTTGGTAAACGCATTAATTATGAAAACGACGAAAAGAATGTTGAGTATCTTAATATGAGGAAACAAGAGTTCTTTGAGTGTTGCTAGATTAGTCTCCTCTCCTGCTTGACTTGCACTTACTTTGTATTCAGTTGCAGTTTGCAAGCCATCCTTGATGGGATTATCAATCCCCCAGTGTATGAGCCAAGGAACGGCCACCAAAGTAAGGGTATAAACCAGCATCGAAACGAAGGAGACGATTACCAAGGGTAAATAAGGTTTTATATAGGGAAGCAACCTCAGAATGACCTTTTGGTCATATACGGACCCAAAAAATTCCTCGTCTGCCTGGCCTTTAGAGGCAGACATACCACCTAAGCCAAGATTCATTTACTCACCTCGGAACTTAATTCATCTTGGGGGCGAAGCTGCAGTTCATAAATTTCATTATAAAGGCCGCCTTTTTCTAGCAACTCCTCATGAGAACCTTCTTCTATGATCCTTCCATCCTTCAAAACGACTATCTTGTCCGCACTATGCACGGTACTAAGTCTATTGGCAATGATGAATGTCGTCCTTCCCGCCATCGAATTATCCATAGCAGCCTTTATCTGATCCTCAGTATTTGCATCCACACTGGAAGTTGAATCATCCAATACCAATATCGGAGGGTCTAACAAAATCGCTCGCGCTATCGACATTCGCTGACGTTGGCCTCCTGATAAAGTAGATCCTCTTTCCCCCACATAGGTGTCATAACCGTCTTCAAGACCCTCAACAAAATCTGCCAATTGAGCGATCGAAGAGGCGGTTTCCATCTGCTCATCACTAGCATTCTCCCGACCATATTTAATATTTTCCTTTAAGGAGGTAGTGAATAGGAAGACATCCTGCTGGACCATTCCTATATTTTCCCTTAGAGAATGCAAAGTGAACTCTTTCACATTTACTCCATCCACTTTTATTGCCCCTGCAGAAACGTCATAAAACCTTGGGAGAAGGTTTGCAATAGTCGACTTACCACTCCCTGGGGGACCAACCAATGCGACGATCTCACCAGGCTTTGCCTCTAAATTTATATTCCTGAGAACTGGTTTGCCGTCACCGTAGGCGAAAGACACATTTTCAAATTTAACGTGCCCTTGCGATTTTTCCAGTGTGACTGCATTTGACGTTTCTTCGACCAGAGATGGTGCATCAAGTATCTCGAACAGTCTTTCTCCTGCTGAAGCAGCTCTGGCATACGCATTTACTACCCATCCCGCCATCCTAACCGGCAACGCCAATATTTGGAGATAAAAGACAAAGGCCGCTAATTCACCGGGCGTCATAGCCCCATTCATAACCTGTTGTCCCCCGTACCACATTATCAAGGCCATGGACACCATAAAAGTAAACATCATGAAAGACATACTAGAAGCGCGTAACTTCTCGGCCGCCACAAAAAGATCTGAAACTTCGGAATTCTTTATTTCAAATTTATCCTCTTCATGGTCCTCCGAAGCAAACGCTTTAACTACCCGTTGACCTGAGAAGTTTTCCTGCAGAATAATGCTTAGCTCTGCCATTTTTTCTTGTACTAAAAGCCATAACGCCCTCATCTTAAGTCGAACTGAGCTGGTATAAATGGCGACAATAGGCATAAAACTAGCGCTTAAAAGTCCTAACTTCCAATTCATAGAAATCAAGATCGCAGCTACTATTATGAAGAGAGCTATGAAATATGGAGCCCTGACAAGTCCCATATTTATAAACATACGTATATTTTCCACATCTGTGATGGCTCGAGACATCAGATTACCGGTGTGATGTTTATCATGAAAAGCAAAACTCTGATGCTGCACATGGTCATAGAAAGAATTTCTTAGATCGTAAGAAACATATTGTGACAATGTCTCTGACAAATAGGTTTGGAAATATGACATACCTCCACGAATAACACTTAAACCCAGAATAATTAATATGCATGGGTAAAGGATTCCTGTTTCCACTTTCCCACCGGCTAAAATAGGCTCTGCGACAGAGTCAATTGCCTGTCCGAACAGTTTGGGTAAAAAGATATAAGCTGCTATAGCCCCAATCGTGGATAGGTATGCGAAAGTTAACCTGTATTTGTACCTCAGAGCAATTTTTATTATTCTAAGGATATGCTGCATAAACTCACAGAATCTCAGCCCAAAAATTGTGTTCTTCGAGGAAAGTACCATCGAAAGTCACAGGGGACTCTCTATTCTACATTGAGACACGTTCTAAATATCAAGTATTTTGAACCCAATTTCTTGACAATTTGTTCATGTATTCTATTGCATGTCTTTAAGGGCAGCAGTCAAAAACAAAAAGACATCACAGGGTATATCCTATCGAAATGGAGAAA
>VFFY01000144.1 GCA_009392675.1 SAR202 cluster bacterium
AGAAAATGATCCCCATAGAAGATAGAAGACCCATCTACGGGTACCGCAAGTTTATAATCTCACCAGATGATCTTTCCGAATTCATTACCTGTTCAGAAAACGGTATATGGCCAAGAATCGAGTCGATGGGGGCTTGCATATTAGGCATGTGGACTACCACTACTTCTACCACACCGATGGAAGTAATACTTCTCACTGGGTATCATAGCCCCTCACATTGGGAACAGACTAGGTACGCACCAGAAAATATGGGCGCTTCTAAAGAGTTGTGGGATAGAGAAATGTCGTATAGATCTCGAAGGGTGGAATTGACAAAGACTACTAAAGTGAATCTTATGACATCCTTGGACATCGATCACCGAATTCAATTTCTAAAGATATATGCTAATCCTATGGAGGTAACTGAATGATTGGAGTTCTAACACATCACTGGGCCAAGCAAAACAAAGTCGAAAATGCTAGACATATCTTAGACGGAAACGGTGAAGCTCAAAGTAAGGCACCAGGATTCATCAATAGAACCACCCTGCTATCCAAAACTGACCCAACGCAAATCAGTTCTTTAGTACTGTGGGAAAGTGATCATATTTACGACAAATGGAAGGAAAGCTCAGAAAGAGCAAAGGCGATGAAAGATGCAAATGCTGTGTGGAGCCGGGCACCCGAATCAGAAAGGTTTGACATACCTTAAGATACATCTTTAAGGTCAGTCCTCAAATGAGCTGAAAACAACGCATGCGTTCTGACCGCCAAACCCAAAATTATTAGAAAGAACTGTATTCACTTTAGCTTTTCTTGCCACATTGGGAACATAATCCAAATCACAATTAGGATCTGGATCATTGTAGTTTATAGTGGGTGGAATAAGATTTGACTGTATAGTTTTTACAGTGGCGACTGCTTCAATAGCACCTGCTCCCCCGAGGGCATGCCCAATCATAGATTTATTCGAACTTATGGGAATTTTATAAGCTAGGTCACCAAAGGCGAGTTTGATTGCTTTGGTTTCTGAAGCATCATTTAGTGGTGTTGAGGTTCCGTGAGCGTTGATATAATCAATATCTTCTAATTCTTTGTCAGCATTGCTAATAGCCCATTTGATAGCCCGAGCAGCGCCCTCTCCATTTTTATCAGGCTGAACAGCATGATATGCATCCGAGGAAACGGCATAGCCAACAATTTCTCCCTTAATATCCGCACCTCTTTTTTGAGCGTGGTCTAAGGTTTCCATTATGAGTATTCCAGCTCCTTCAGCAGGAACGAAACCATCCCGGTTCGAATCAAAAGGCCTACTCGCACCTTGCGGGTCCCCATCGAATCTACTTAGGGCCCTTATAACGTGAAAGCCAGCAAGCCCTATTCTGCTTATACCTGCCTCGCAACCACCCGCCACTATGACATCCGCTGCACCTCTCCTGATAGCCTCATATGCCTCCCCAATTGCCTGATTGCCTGCAGCACATGCAGTTATGACGGTGGAGGAATACCCTTTCAAATTGAATATTCGGCTAACCTGGGCTGCAGCCATATTAGGAAGTATCATCGGTATAAAAAAGGGGCTTACTTTCATCCCCCCCTTTTCAAACAGAATCTTTGCATTGTCTTCTGTAGTAGGGAAGCCGCCATTACCATTCCCCATTACAACTCCAGCTCGGTCATTATTCATTGACAAATCCAAACCTGAATCTTCAATTGCGGTAGCGGCGGCAGCTACGGCAAACTGGGAAAATCTGGCCATTCTTCGTGTCTCTTTTGGATCTGCATATTGCCCTGCATCAAATCCTGTAACTTCCCCTGCTATGTCGCCGGGAAATCCTTCAGTATCACATAAAGTGATTTTGCTTATGCCAGAGTGTCCATTAGACAAGCCACCCCAAAATTCCTCTACCGTTTGGCCCAGGGGGGACATCACCCCTAATCCAGTTATTACTACCCTTGTACTGTTTTTTGCCATTGTTTTTATACACCCTCTAGTGTCGTCATTTTCATTTTCATCTATCATTTTAAGACAAATTTGGATAAATCTCAGGCGGAATTTCCTTAATAACTTCAGAAATCTCTGCAGCAACGGACAGAGACCCGGTCCCCAATATTAAATCATTCTGACCTGCCAAATTAAAGGCGTGGTCTAAGCCTTCAGAAACACTCCCAAATGCCTTGGTAGTGACAATATCCCAATTTGAGGAAGCTGTACCGACAATTGCCGATTCGATAGATTTGGGATGCCTTGAAGATACTGGAATTAGAACAGAATCCATTAGCTTCAAGGGTTCCAGCATATTGCCGAGATCATGCCCTCCGGTCGCCCCAAAAACTACTATCACTTTGGGGTTATCCATATGATCGTTAACCGTGTCTACCAACCTCTCCATTGAATATGGGTTGTGAGCGCCATCAACTATTAAAGTTGGACCTGATGTTTTTAACACTTCGAACCTTCCTGGCCAACAGACCTTGGACAGTCCAGTTTCAACTGAATCTTCATCAATTGGATAGCCTAATTCTTTTATTGTCTCAATAGCGCATATGGCAGCAAGGGCGTTTTCCGTCTGGTGTATTCCAAGTAATGGTAACTTGAATTCGTAATTTCGTAGTGGGCTTTTTACTTGGAGATACTGCCCAGATAAATCTTTATTTTTTATAACAACAGAATAATTATCGCTAACTTTTTTAACAGGTGCGTTACAATCAGCTGCAATTCCTGTCATGACATTCATCGATTCCTCGCGCTGAGGCGATATGACTACTGGAATTTTATCCTTTATGATTCCTGCTTTCTCAGAAGCGATTTTAGTTAAGGTATCTCCTAATATGCTGACATGGTCAAGACTGATAGAAGTGATTACTGAAATGATGGGTAATAAGATATTCGTCGCGTCCAGCCTTCCGCCTAATCCAGTTTCCACGACCTGAAAATCGACATCCGATTCGCGAAAAAAATGGAATGCAGCCGACACCATAAACTCAAACCACGTAACTCCACCATACTGGCTATTTTGCCCGGTTTCCAAAACCACCGGCCAGATCTGATTGACAAGATTAGTAAAGTCACTTTTGGAAATTGGTTCGGACCCTATTCTAATCCTCTCAGTTAAAGAATGTAGATGAGGTGAAGTTACTAAGCCCACTTTGTACCCAGATGAACCTAATATAGCGGTAATCATGGCTGCAGTGGTCCCTTTACCTTTAGTGCCAGCTATATGAACAGATGGAATATCTGACTGCGGGTTGCCCAACTGAGCGCAGAGAAGGCGCATCCTTTCCAAGTGAAAAAGTGAATGCTTAGGACTATGTTTGCCTCTTTCAAAATCGGCTAAAGTAAGAGTCTGTTCAACAGCACGGTAGTAAGCACGGTCTTTTTCCAAAGGCGCTAAAACTGGGTCTGGAGAGGTAGTGATCCTACTGCGGCCGAGGACTGTATAGGTTTTAAACCTACCGGGCCGGTCGCATTTATATCTGATTTGTTAGATGCTCTGTGAGTTATAGGCGATCCGCCACTCTTGGAGGAATTCAAAATATCAATAGAATCTGCTTCTGTAATCAAAGAATTTATTCTTTCAACCAACGTTTTGACTTTCTCTATGCT
>VFFY01000145.1 GCA_009392675.1 SAR202 cluster bacterium
ATAAATTAATGTACGACCGATGTCGACCTGTAATGGCTACCTACGAAGGTTGCGGGGTTTGCATGTTGGTTTGTCCCGTGCAGCGCTACGGTATGGCCCCTGTGATGGAGTATTTTGTCGAGACAGGAGAAGTTCTCGGAAAAGGAACGGATAACCTGGAAGGCTATGAAATTCGGGGCAAAGGTTACTATGGCCCCGGTAAACTTCCTTCGTTTGACAGAGAATTTTTTGAAATACCTCACGGTACAAAAGATGAATGGCTATTCACACAGTTCAAACAGAAGATTGAGGAGAAAGGCAAGGTCACCGAGGACGAGAAACAGGAATTCGTGGAGAAATTGGGAGACATCTTGTCTGAAGACTCTATTTTCGACGCCGGATTATAAAGATTTTGAGATACAGGTGACATTGGCATGACTAGTCGGAGTACATTTGAAAAGGAACATATAGACGGCCTTTTTGGTGAACTCAATACCGGCTATAAAGGAATGCCAGAGAGTGAACAGTTGCATAGAGATGCTCACTTAGCAATTGCCTACCACGATTCAGGAAGGCAAATACCGGACTCCATAGACCCCAGGGTGATTGCATTAATAGCCAAATACGGACCAACCGGTACCTGAAAACACCTCTTTGATACAAGCCCCTGCTGGCTCAGTTTAGCATTGGGGCAGCAGGGGCTTGTAATATACAATGCCAGCGCTAAATATCTCCTAAGTATGATAATTTGGGGCCGTAAAATTGGTCCAATCAGCTTGTGGACCCAAATGTAAGGAAGTAAAAAATGGTTACCAATACCAAAAATCTAAAATTGTTGAAACATAAATCAGCAGTAGTTAGTTTGGGCCCAGACCGAGCTCCGGCGAGATCTATGCTAAGGGCCGTTGGCTTAGACGACGAGGATATGGAAAAACCATTCATTGCCGTTGCTAATTTGGCCAGCGATGTCACCCCATGCAATGTGCATTTGACAAGGATCGCAGATAAAGTGAAAGAAGGGATACGGGATGCTCAGGGTGTGCCTTTTATGTTCGGCACCATCACGATTAGTGACGGAATATCGATGGGTACTGAAGGTATGAAAGGATCTTTGGTAAGCCGCGAAGTGATTGCAGATTCTATTGAAACTGTGTGTTTTACAGAAAGTATGGACGGTTTGGCTGTTGTGGCGGCATGCGACAAAAATATGCCAGGGGCCATGATGTCTATGGCGCGCCTAAACATACCGTCTATTTTTGTTTATGGAGGTGCTATTCTTCCAGGTAACTATGCAGGTAAGGACATAAATGTCCAAGATATGTATGAAGCGGTTGGAGCATTCTCGACCCAACAAATTTCGTTAGAAGAACTGATAGCCATGGAGCGGGTGGCTTGTCCTGGAGAAGGAGCCTGTTCCGGCATGTTCACGGCGAACACTATGGCCTCAGCTATTGAGGCGATGGGCATGTCAATACCAGGTGCCGCATCTATCCCTGCGGTGGACCCCCGAAATTTGGATGTGGCCCACGAGGCAGGCAAACACTTATATAACATGCTTGAAAATGGGATTAAACCTAGGGATATCATGACCCGGAAGGCTTTTGAGAATGCGATAAGGTTGGTGCTGGCGATGGGAGGGTCTACCAATGCGGTTCTGCATCTTTTGGCTATTGCTAGAGAGGCAGAGGTCGAATTAACAATAGATGATTTCGATATTCTTTCAAGGGAGACACCATACCTAACCGATCTACGGCCTGGAGGAAATTATGTAATGTCTGATGTAGATAGATCTGGGGGGGTTCAAGTAGTACTAAAAGAATTACTAGATGCAGGAATGCTACATGGTGATGCCAAGGCAATTAATGGTAAAACCCTAGAAGAAAACCTTTCTGATGTTGATACAAAGCCAGATGAGAGGGTGATTTTTTCGGTTCCTAACGCAAAAAGTTCAACTGGGGGACTAGCTATCCTCAAAGGTAATTTAACTCCTGAAGGAGCTGTCATAAAAGTTGCTGGAACTAAAATTGAAAAACATGAAGGACCAGCAAGAGTGTTTGATGGAGAACGTAGTGCTTTTGAAGCTGTCACCAGGGGAGCGATTAAAGATGGGGACGTGGTTGTCATAAGATATGAGGGACCTAAAGGTGGACCAGGAATGCAGGAGATGTTGGCTGTGACGGGGGCAATCATGGGTGCCGGGTTGGGGGAAACGACAGTTCTTATTACCGATGGTAGATTCTCAGGGGCAACTAGAGGTGGTGCAATAGGCCATGTCTCTCCGGAGGCGGCGGTAGGGGGGCCAATTGGATTGATAGAGGATGGGGACATAATTAACCTGGATATAGAAGCACGGGACCTGAGCGTTAAATTGACTGCTAAAGAATTAGAAGATAGAAGGTCAAAGTGGAGCCCGAGAAAACCCAATTACGAGAGAGGTGTTTTGGCCAAATATGCCAAATTAGTGTCTTCGGCCTCAGTTGGGGCTGTTACTAGCTAGTTCTCTAATTATTCTAAATAGTTAGTGATATAATTCACTAGCATTAGTCCCAACCCATCCACTGAAGCCTTTATTCCCGCAAAGGGTTAAGTTTAGTAAATGAAAACGATATTATTTGTCGCTAGTTGTACCTTAATGCTCGTGACCATATATATGGTATTTATGTGGGTGCCTACTGAACAGAACTTAGGTGTTTCGCAACGAATATTTTATGTTCATGTTCCTCTTGGTTGGATCGGAATGGTTTCTATTTTTGTGGTTGGTATAGCCAGTGTGATCCATCTGTTAACAAAGAAAAATCTATGGGATGCTATTGCATATTCCGCCGCTGAGTTGGGAGTTATATTTGCTACTCTAATTTTGATAACTGGAGCGGTATGGGCCAAACCGGTTTGGGGAGTTTGGTGGTCTTGGGACCCTAAACTTACTACTACCTTAATTCTTTGGTTTGTATACGTCGGCTATCTGATGGTTCGTTCTTTCTCCCCTCGGGGGTCTCAGGGACGGCGGTATGCTTCGGTTGTGGCATTGTTAGGGGCTATTGATGCCCCGATTATATATTTGGCATCGATTTGGTGGAGGACAGCTCATCCTAATCTAAATATTGGGCCGCTTGCAGAAGCAGATTCTGACTTAGATAGCAAAATGTATATAACATTTTTCGTGTCGTTGATCACGTTTACCATTTTTTATGTTTATGTGATGTTAGAAAGAATTCAAATGAGAAAATGCGAAGATGATTTAGACGAGGTTCATCAGTATGTATCCCTTAATTAGTAGGTCGCTCCGGTTAGTGCCATTTATATTCATCACTGTTGTGTCTATGCTGGTTTTGGAGAAATCTTTTGTTTTCTCCGATTCTCCATTAGTTAGTGAAGCCAAACAAAATGATCCTGACGCAAATTTGAAATATTTGTTTGCAGTGTTTTTTTTAGTTTGGGCTTTATTTTTTGGTTATATTTTCTTTCTTTCTCGAAGGTTGAAAGAAATGAGAAATGAAGTAGCTATTCTAAAAAAAATTATTTCTGAAAGAGAATAACATCTGAAATGAATGACCGAATTAGCGACAGTTATATTTCCGAATCCAAAATGACAAGCAATCGAGGCAAGTTTCTTTTTGCCGCGCTTGTATTGTGCGTCGCTCTAGGGTATTTCGCCTACATGGCTTTTCAGGGGGCAACCGTTTATTACTATACTGTGAGCGAGATATCCACACAGCCTCCTACTGCTGAAGGACGTATGGTGCGGGTTAGCGGGAAGCTAAAACCAGGGTCTTTTCATAGGGTTGAAGGCTCCACATCAGCGCGTTTTTCATTGATGGATGGAATAAGTGAAATTGAAGCGGTTCATAACGGAGTGTTACCAGATTTGTTTTTTAATGAGCATTCAGAAATTATTCTTGAAGGCGCTCATACCCCAGGGCAGGAATTTGATAGTCAGAATGTGATAGTTAAATGCCCGTCAAAATATGTTGCTGTGGAAGAATCTGAAAAAAATAAAAATTAACCAAGACTTTCTTCTACTAGCTCTACTAAGTCCTTCACCTGCTTGGACCCGTTTTCTCCCTTGGATTGGACACCCTCTTCCATCATCTGCATGCAAAATGGGCACGACACCCCTACAATGTCGGCACCTGTTTCTAAGAACTGGTCTGTTCTGGAATGGTTGACTCTTTGATTACCTTCTTCCTCGTACCACATGTGCCCGCCGCCAGCTCCACAGCAGAATCCGTTTTCCCTGCATTTTTCCATTTCCACCAATTCCAACCCTGGTATCGATTTAGCAACCTGTCTCGGCGCCTCATAGATGCCATTATGCCTTCCTAAATAACATGAATCATGATATGCCAAAGTGGTATTTATAGTGACTACAGGTTTTATTTTTTCTTTCTCAATAAGGTCTGAGATTAATTCGCTGTAGTGCATTACTTCGTACGTGCCACCAAGATGGGGGTACTCATTTTTGATGTTGTTAAAGCAATGAGGGCAACTGGTGAGAATCTTTTTTATGCCATACTTGTTAAAAGTTTCTATGTTTTGCATGGCCAACATTTGATATAAATATTCATTGCCCATTCTTCTGGCTGGATCCCCACTACAAGTTTCTTCGGTACCCAATATGGCAAAATCTACCTCAGCTCGATTGAGAATAGAGACCATGGCTCTGGGAATGCTCTGACTCCTCTGTTCCAAGGCACTAGTGCATCCCACCCATAGGAGATATTCAGCCTCTGGGTTTTCAGAGAATGTTTTTACATCAAGACCCTCATACCAACTCTCTCTGGTGAATGTAGTGCCACTCCATGGATGCCCTCTCTGTTCCAGATTTCGCAGCGCTCCCTCTGCTCCTTCTGGTATGTCCGGTTCTTCCATGACCATATAGCGTCGCATATCTACTATAGGATGGAATGGTTCATTGCCGACTGGACATACCTCGGTGCAAGCACCACATGTTAGACAGTCCCATACAGCTTGCTTCTCTATTCGTGATCCGATGATATTGGGTATATCCTCTTCGTTATCAACCGAGGTGGCATCGGCAATATGGTACCTGAGGCCTTGCACTATATGCATTGGAGAGAGCGTTTTCCCTGTTAGGTTTGCAGGACATACATCTGTACATCTACCGCAGACAGCACATGCGAAGGCATCAAGTAGCTGTTTTTGGTTAAAGTCTTTCATTTTGGATGCCCCGAAAGACTCGGCTGTTTCAAAATCAGTTATTGTTGTCAACGTTCCTTTAGCACCTAACTGCCGTGTAACAAAACCGATTGGAGCCCCAACCAGGTGAACATGTTTAGATATTGGAATGTAGACGGAGAATCCCAGTATTATGGTCAGATGTATCCACCAGCTTATCTGGTATATAAAAGAAGACACATCCCTGTCAAAGCCACCGTCGTTTAATATATCCCCCAAAAAATTGCCTATTGGGGAATGAGAATGGACGTTTTGTGCAGCAACATAAAAGGCCTCCCCTATTATGGTGCTGATCATCAAGAAGGCTATCAAGGCAAGTATTATGGCAGCCTCTCTTTTCTGAGTTAAGTCAAACCTCAACCTATTAGCAGTAAATACCCATCTTCGCAGTACAGCTAAAACTATCACGGACAGCAAGGTTACGGCCAAAATATCTAAGTAGGTTCCAAAAATTGTTAATCCAGCTTCAGAAAGTAAGGTTTTGGAGAAATTAGGGTTAATTGAATCCCCGTATATAAAAATCAGGTAGCTTAGTGAGAAAGACAAGAAGCCCCAAAATATGATGGCGTGTGCCATGCCTGCTCTGTCTCTCACTACGTCAGTACTTTGGAGGACTTTCTTCTGGCCTAGGATATAAGGTAGGGCTCCAAGGATTCTTTTAGGGAGCTGATCTGTTCTTCCAGAAGGTTTTCCCTGCAAGATAGGTTTAAACATCCGAATATATAAAAAAGAAGCCGCGGCTCCAAAGCAACCTAATGTTGCTAGGTATACTAAGATCCATGATGGTATTAAGCCTAAGAATTCAATGGGTGGGGCCATGTCTATCCTCCATAACAATTGACATCATATTATCATCAGAGTAAAAAAATACACGTCAAACGGGCACTTTTTGGTCCGTAATATTTTTTACAGCAGGTGGATCCTTTGGTTTGCTTAATGTGAAAGTTAGTAGGCCTCCGATTATCCATGCGGACCCGAACAAGAAAAATGCCACTGAATAGCTGTAACTTTCTTCCCAAAGAATACCGGCTATTAATGGACTCAATGCCGAAATGATCATGGTGATAGGTGCAATAACCCCTCTAATACTTCCCATATATTGGCGTCCAAAATATTCAGGTAATGCCACATTAGTCAGAGTGGGGAATCCCCCCATAAAAAACCCATGTATAACTCCCCAAATCACCAAAATCCAAACAGAATCGAGGGGTATGATCATATAGGTTGATAATCCAGCAGGTATCAAACAAAGTGCAAGAACTCTTCTTATATCCATTTTTTCTGCTAGGTAGCCAAAAGGGAGTTTGCTAATCATGGCTGAGGTGGCTAATGAGGTCGCTATCAAGGTTGCTGACTGTATATTTAGTCCTTTGTCTTGAATATAGGCGACTTCGTGAAATAGTACGACCACTAAACCTGAAAGGCCTAGACACTGAATTAGCAAAAGTATCCAGAATTGGGTGTTCCTTATAGATTGTTTCAGGGTCCAGGAATTTACTTCAATATCTGCGGTAACTTCTGCATTCGAGTCCGATGTATTTCCATCAGGCAGTAGTCCAATGTCTTCGGGGCTTCTCCTAAGAAATAGTGATGATACGGGGACGATAGCAACTACCGCCATCATTCCCAATACTACCCAAGCTGCTCTCCACCCAAGGGTGGAGATGGCCAAACCTGCAACAGGCGCGACTACAACACCACCGGCCGATATGCCCATGGTGCCAACGGCCATCGCTCTTCCTCTCATTCTCACGAACCATTTGGCCATCAATGATGGACCAACCAATTGACTACCCATGGCAGCAGTGCCAAAGCCATAAATAATCCCGTATAACATGTAGAACTGCCACACTTTGTCTATTTGAGAGGTAAAAGCCAAGGCAGTACCCCCAACCAAACTGCCAACGGAAACTATTATTCTTCCTCCATGTCTTCTATCCACCAATAGGCCTAATAGTGGGAGTATTGGAATTGTGGCGAGTTTAAATATAGGAATTACTGAAAACTGAGTTCTGGATATTCCTATCTCCTCACCCATCGGTATGATGAAAAATCCTAAAGCATAGCTACCAGTGCCGGCATTTATCATGCTTGAGGTGAAAGAAGAAAATACTATAAGCCAACCATAGAAGAACCATCGGTTTCCTAGTCTTTCCAACCATGTATCCAATCTAGTCATACTATTGGAAAAACCCCAAGGGTCTGACAGGATTTTTAATCATCAAGTAGAGGTGGCTTGTGGGTGAAATTCACCACCGACTCAATCCACATTGAAGTCGATAGTAAATTCGATTCGTCAAAGTGGTCCGATATTATTTGTACTCCCAGTGGCATGCCGTCATGGTCCAAAGCGTATGGCAAAGAGATTGCTGGCACCCCGGCCATTGTCCACGGAGCTTGAAAGATAGGTTCCCCCGTAGTCTCTGAGGTTGGAGCACCTGACAGACTTGTTGGCATTATCAAAGCATCGTATTTCTTTGATAATTTTGATACCTGCTTAATGTAATTCTGTTGAAAATGCTTTGATTGTATATAAATATACGTTGGGGTATTCAAACCATGTTCGATTATTTCTTTCACTCTGGGAGCAAAGTCATCAGGCCTTTTTTCAAAATTATCTTTATGGGTATGTGCTGCCTCGCAATTCATGATGACTTTGTGAGAGCCTAAGATGCGATTAAAATCAAGTTGTGTATCCGCAGTCTCTATTATCGCCCCTGCCTTTGAAAGTCTCTCCAATAAAAGAGCAAAATTTTCCATAGTGCTCTGATCTGAATTTTCATAGTAGAAGTCTTCTACAACGCCGATATGAGGTGGTCGGGAGACCGGTTTAGGAATCGAAATATGTGGTTTGCTATGCACTTCCACCGAATCCTTATCTTCGGCATCATAACCAGATAAATACTGCAACAGGATTGCAGCATCTTTTACCGAGCGGGTAAACCATCCCATTGTGTCAAGAGATAATGCTACCGGGAAAACTCCTTGCCTACTGACGAGGCCGTATGTCGGTTTGAATCCGACGATACCGTTGTATGATGCAGGCCTTAAAACGGAACCTGCAGTTTGAGACCCTAGGGCAGCCGGGAACATGCCTGAAGCTACACCGACAGCTGAACCACTACTGGATCCTCCAGGTGTTCTTGAAAAATTCCAGGGGTTTTTGGTAGGAGGAGGATCTCCACAAGCAAATTGGGTGGTTACGGTTTTTCCCATAATCACAGCCTTCGAGTCTCTTAGCATTTTCACCATTTGGGCGTCATACCCAGGTTCATAATTTTCATATATTGGAGAACAACAGGTTGTCCTAATGTCGCGGGTGCAATAAATGTCCTTTATACCTATAGGTACACCGGCTAATTTACTAGAACTCTCCTGGCTATAGTTTTCGGTTTCCAAATTTGGGTTCAGTGTTACCCAAACATTCAGATTTGGGTCAAGTTTTTTAGAACGATCCAGTAAATGAAGTACCAATTCTTTTGTTGAAATCTTTGAAGAACTTAATAGTTCAGACAATTCCTCTATTGTAGAATATTCAAGTGATTTCCCCATTTAAGCTCCTTATTCTCACTCAAAGGTAAGGGAAACTTTTAAGGCTCCATCCTCACGAGAGTCGGCCAGGTTAAAAGCGTTCTGTATATCAGATATTGGAAATTGGTGGGTAACAAAGGGTGCCATATCAATTTCCTTATTTTCTATGTAGTCCACAGCTAGTTGGAAGGCCGGCAAACCAGGCTCGTCTTGGGCTCCAAACACTGAATGCATGTCTATACATTTACGGAAAAAGGTATCCCAATCAAAAGGAACTTTTTCCATAGTTGGAGGCAACCCAAACACTGCCAATTTTCCGAAAGGCTTAACTAATTTCAAAGATTGGTTCAAAGTGTCAACACTGCCTACAGCTTCTATGACCAGGTCCGCACCTTCACCGGATGTAATGTCCATCACGGCCTCTGTAGCTTTGTCGCCTGTAACATCAATTGCTTCGTCGATTCCCATATTGCGGCCAGCTTGTAACCTCTCTGCTACTGGTTCGATCCCTATGATTTTATGAGCTCCGAGTTTCCGTAACATAAAATCATGGAATAAACCAACAGAACCTTGTCCTAAAATGGCTATAGTTTTTCCGACTAATGTCGGTAATTTTCTTGTTCCAAAAACCACTGTCCCAAGCTGTTGTGCCATTAACAGATGCGCCTCTGGAACACCTGATGGTACCCGTAGAAGGAAATTAGGATCAATTAATTGGTAGCCTGCGAAGCACTTGGAGTTCCAAATATTTGGCACAGTGAGTACTAATTGTCCTTCGGCAAAATCTGTATCACCAGGGTCTATTATTTGTCCAATACCTTCGTGTCCGGGGTAACCGTGGGGAAGAGGGAATTCATGCACATTCCAACCCATATAAGTTATGTGCAAGTCGCTACCACATATCGATGCGAGATTCGTTTTTACTAATACTTTGCCAGGTTCCATTTTTGGGATATCTATAGCCTCACATCGCCATTCTCCCAACCCAGTTGATATCGCTGCGGGCATCTCGCTCATCACTAACTCCGTGTATAAAAACATGTCTTTTGGTAGATGTTTGGAATTGTACCCTCGTGTATCCTTAGAATACAAAATTAATTTATCCCCAAAGGCTTTTTGAACAGGAAGGTGTAAAGATCAAGTTTCTTCCTGCTATCGTGCTGCCTGAGCAATTATCCGGATGGCCGAGGTAATAAATTGGAATCGGACCGCAAGAATAAATTAAAAGAATTAAATGAAGAAATAAGATATTATCCCGGCCCAATTGCTGGATGCGATGCTCAGTTCAACTGGCTATTGGAAGAACGGATAAGATTAGCCAATCAATGGAAAGAATTGACAGATATTTCCCATAGAGAACTTACTGATGTCATTGACCAAGGTTGATATTTGAAAACTATTGCTAGTTATTGGATAGGTGTGGGTTCAATATTAGCTTTCTTGTCCGTTTTGGTTGGAGCACTGGGAGCTCATTGGCTCGATCCTGTCATGGACATGGATTCTAAAGATACTTATGAAACTTCCGTCAGATTCCAGATGTTTCACTCAGTGGCTTTGATTCTTATCGGAATAATATTGAATTTCAAATTTGAATTCAACAGGCTCTTTTTTTATATACCGTGGTTGGTTTTGGCAGGGACTGTCATATTTTGCGGTAGCTTGTACACGATAAGTCTGAGCTCCTTTAATTGGCTCGGTGCTGTAGCTCCTTTTGGGGCCTTACTATTTATATTTGGTTGGTTGTTGCTAGCTTTTTCAGTATTCAATATAGCAAGACAAAATCAGAATAAAGATGATAGGTAAAACGAGGTTCAGGTCTCATTATTAGGAGCGGATATTTCTTAACTAGCTCAATAACTCGCTAGGGTTATCTTTTACTAAGCTAGAAATATTCTTCGGTGACATTCCTGAATCCAGCAATGCAGCTATAGCCATCCGCATTCCCTCAGATGGTGGAGGGTTTACTGGCTGTCCAAAAGCAGTTGTTACTACGGATCTTTCAATGCCAGCTTTAAGTATCTGCTGTGAAAAACCCATAGGGCTTATTTTTGCGGTTAAAGGCATACATGAAAGAAAGCTGTATTCCATGTATGCTCCCAGTGTGGTCAATTTTTTCAATTGATCTTCGAGAAATTCCTCAGGATGAGTTACTATCATCTTTCTTACGCCATGATCTTTGGCGGCCCCGAATAATTTCATCGTTTCCAATGGTGAAATGTATCCTGACGCCAAGACCATATCATTTGCTTGAACTACATCAATAATTTCAAAAGTGTCATCCGTGAGCTTTTCTGATTTGTCTAATATATATAGGCCTTTCCCAGAGTTAGTTTTTGATAGGTGAAACCCGGCTGAAATAGTAGGCATACAGACAACTTTTGTACCTAATCGAGCCGCTGTTTCCACTGCTTCTGGATTAATCCCCCCTACAGGTGAATTTAATGAAATCGAACCGTATATTTCGAGCCCTGGATACATTTGCGACAAGGCGTAGGTCAAAGGGTATGTGAGGTAATTGTGTGATTTTAATACGAACCCACCCATTCCCGCTTCGTAGGCTGATCTGGTGGTTTCCAAAGCATCCATTCGCCTTTTTGGGATGTCGGGGGCGGCGTGTACGTTAAGATCAATAGACCCTTTCAGCAGCGATTCAATTTCATCGTTCACAACTTCCTCCGATTACTGATCACAATATATTTATCAGATCGGGCAATTCTCTCATGCTACGGAAAACTATGGTTTCCGATTGTCCAATTGTCGGATTAATTTTTTTTGAGCAGAATGCTAGAGGGGTCATTCCGGCCTTGTAGGCCGCTTCTACACCAACTATTGAATCCTCTATCACCAATGTTTTTGACGGGGTAGCATTCATTTTCATTGCTGCATGTAGAAAAAGATCTGGGGCTGGTTTTCCGAATTTCACGTCATCCGCGCTGTATACGTGCTCTCCAAATCTCTCCATTAAACCTGTGATAGATAAGGTTTTATTTATCTTTAGGTGTGGCCCGCTGGATGCCACACATTTTGGGTAGGGTATGTTGTCCAAGGCAAATTGTATATCTTCGATCGGCTTCAAGTTTTTTTCAAACTGAGCAAACAGTTTTTTCATATAGGTCTCATGTAAGGTAGGGGGAGGTTCTGTTCCCAAACGTTTTTTAATCATATGAAAGCAATAATCCCAGGATTTGCCTAGGAATAGATCCATGCATACCTCTGGTGTGATATTTAGTCCAATAGTTTCCAATGACGCAGAAAGTACTGAGTTAGATATGACTTCACTATCAACAAGTACACCATCACAGTCAAAAATAACTAAATCGGGTGTCATAATTGTTTTTTCATCGGTGTGCTCGCTGGGATTAGACAATTGGTTTGGGTGTGAGTAATGATCAATATAATATAAGTTGACACGAAACGGATCAACTTATAACATTTATTCGAATAAATGCTTGAGTTTTAGTATACATCTAATCGGAGTATAGAAATATTTTATGCCACATAGAGACTCGGGGAAACAAGGTCCTGCTACAAACCAGCGTGTGATTCGACTGGGAGTTTCGGTAAACCAAGGCGCTCCTAGACCAGGGCGTGGTAGACCACGAACCAGAAGTGCTGCAAGTGTCTACGCTTCACCGGACGGACTCTATGTCATTAGTGTGGCTGCACGGTTGTTAGAAATGCATCCGCAAACCTTGCGTAAATATGAACGATCCGGATTGGTAAGGCCCTCAAGGACTGTTGGGATGCTCAGATTATATTCCGAGGAAGACATTATTAGACTGAGACTTATCAAACATTTAGTAGGTGACTTAGGTTTGAATTTAGCAGGTGTAGAGCTTTCACTAGGCATGTTTAACCAGCTGCTGAAAATGAAATCGGGACTGGATCAAGCTGAAAATGGAGAATTAAAGCAATACTTGGAAAATTGCCTGAATGAGATGTTCAAAATATTAAAGACTAGACCTTCTTAAATTTATATTTGTTATCTGATGGAGAGAAAATTTGGAAGAAAAAGAAATATCTGAAAATCCTGCCCCGGAGTCAAACGACCAAGAGTCGAATAAACTTGCAAGTGAAAAAGATTCAACAGATGCACCGGAAACATCAATTGATTTAAGTGAAGAAATAGACCATTACAAATCGATCGCTCAGCGGGCACAAGCTGATTTAGTAAATTATAGAAGTCGGGCTAGTCAGGAAATAGAAGAGGCCAAAAGGGCAGTCCAATTCGGAGTCATTTCAAGATTCATTTCTATAGTTGATGATTTGGAAAGGGCTGTTGAAAATGCCCCTGAGGAGGCCCAAATTGAATGGAGAGAAGGAGTCGAATTAGTGCTACGGAATTTGGAAAAAGCACTCGAATTAGAGGGTGTGAGTCAAATCGACTCTCTAGGCAAATCTTTTGACCCCCGAGAACATGAGGCCCTTTTGTATGAAGAAAATTCTGATACGGAAGACGGGTTGATACTCAATGTGATTCAACAAGGATATCGACTAAATGAAAGGATCATTAGGCCTGCAAGGGTAATCGTTTCAAAATTTACTGGACAAGAAAACCAAGAAGACGAATTAAGTAAACAGGAGGAAAAGTAATGCCGAAAATTCTCGGTATTGATTTAGGTACTACCAATTCATGCATGTCAATTATAGAAGGTGGTGAACCTCGGGTCATTGAAAATGCTGAAGGTAATAGGACAACCCCGTCAGTCGTAGGTATTAATCCTAGATCTAATGAAAGATATGTTGGAACAACAGCAAAAAGGCAGGCGGTCACAAACCCCGAGAACACGGTTTTTTCCGTTAAACGTTTTATGGGAATGAAATACGGGGATGATTCTGTAACTAGGAATAAAGACTTAGTTCCCTACCTGGTGGTGGAGCACACAAATGGTGATGCTCACGTTTCTATGGGGAACAAGAACCACGCCCCCCCAGAAGTTGCAGCTATGGTTCTTCAGAAGTTGAAACAGGATGCAGAATCCAAATTGGGTGAAGAAATTACCCAAGCGGTAATTACTGTGCCGGCGTATTTCGATGATAGCCAGAGGAATGCTACGAGGGATGCCGGAAAAATCGCAGGTCTAGAGGTAATGAGAATCATCAACGAACCGACAGCAGCGGCACTTGCATACGGTTTAGATAATGAAGGCGACCAGACGATAGCAGTTTATGACCTTGGAGGCGGTACCTTCGATATTACGGTTCTTCAGATAGGGGATGGGGTTTTTGAGGTTAAAGCAACTAACGGAGACACTCATTTGGGAGGGGATGATTTTGATCAGCTTATCATTGACTGGATCTGCGATAAGTTCAAACAAGACCAAGGGATTGATTTGAAGAGTGATCGAATGGCTTTACAAAGACTCAGGGAGTCAGCAGAGAGGGCAAAAATCGAACTTTCCACCTTGATGCAGACAGAGATCAATTTACCGTTCATTACAGCAGATGCATCTGGTCCAAAACATTTAGTTGAAACAATGGAAAGGTCAACATTAGAGCAATTAGTGAAGGATTTAGTCCAACAAACAATAGAACCTTGTAAGAAGGCTATGTCTGATGCTGAAGTTAGTTCATCTGAAATTGATGAGATTATCCTGGTGGGCGGTATGACTCGGATGCCGGTTGTACAAAAGGCGGTAGAAGATTTCTTTGGTAAACAAGTTCATCAAGGAGTAAATCCAGATGAAGTTGTGGCGATCGGTGCTGCTGTGCAGGCTGGTGTCTTGCAGGGAGACGTTCAGGATATTTTGCTGTTAGATGTAACCCCGCTGACTTTGGGTATAGAAACTTTAGGTGGTGTTACTACCCCGTTGATACAGAGAAATACAACCATACCTACTTCAAAAAGTGAAACTTTCACAACCGCCTCTGATAACCAACCTTCTGTTGAGGTGCACGTATTGCAAGGTGAAAGGTCAATGGCAAATGAGAATAAGACCATAGGAAGATTTAATCTTGACGGCATTTTACCGGCCCCAAGAGGAGTTCCTCAGGTGGAGGTCACATTTGATATAGATGCAAATGGAATCTTAAATGTTTCTGCCACTGATAAAGGTACAGGTAAAGAACAAAGAATCACGATAACTGCCAGTTCAGGATTATCGCAAGATGAAATAGACCAAATGATTGATGAAGCTGAACAACATGCAGAAGAAGATATACAAAAACGTGAAATGGTCGAAATTCGAAATACCGCTCAATCGGCTGTATTCGCCGCAGAAACTTTGGTTAAAGAAAATGCGGAGCATATCGATGCTTCACTTAAAGATGAGGCGGAGCAAAAAATATTGGATCTAAAGACTGCATTGGAGGGGGATGATAATTCCACTATTGAATCGGCTCTTCAGCAGCTTCAGGAATCTCTTCAGAAGATAGGTCAGGAAGTTTACAGCAAAACCAGTGAGGCGCCTG
>VFFY01000146.1 GCA_009392675.1 SAR202 cluster bacterium
ATGCCAAGGTCCAGGAAATAAGGGCGAAAATATCGGCAGCCGTGGAAAACGGTGAACTGTCAACAGTAGAAGGCGAGAGTAAGATTCTATATATCGACGGGAAATCTAAAAAAGCGACCTACTATTAAATAGGTATCCCATGACTTCATCGGTATTGATAGCAGACGACGATACAGCCATTTGTGAGGCCCTCGAAAGGAGTTTGAGGTTCGAGGGTTTCAAAGTCCGCTCAGCTTTTAACGGTGAGATAGCCATTGAGGAAATAGAAAAAGAGCTTCCTGACATTCTCATCCTTGATATTAATATGCCGGAAGTAGACGGTATTCAGGTTACCAAGTACCTCCGAAGCCTAGATATAGATATTCCGATATGTATTTTGTCTGCTAGAGACGAGGTATCGGACAGGGTTTCAGGTTTAGAGGCTGGGGCGGACGACTATGTGGTTAAGCCTTTCTCGTTTGAGGAATTGCTGGCTCGCATTCACGCATTACTAAGAAGACGTTCGTTAAATGATTCCAAAATTGTATCTATAGGTGAATTGAAAGTTGATCCTATGCGTAGGACTGTCGATTATTATGGGCATTCCTTGGATCTGACTAAAAAGGAATTTGATCTTATTCACGTTTTGGCAAATAACCCAAGTATGGTGATGAGCAGAGAGCAGCTGTTGAATAAGGTGTGGGGATATGATTTTGACGTAGATACAAATGTTGTCGATGTTTTCATTGGATATCTACGTAAAAAGTTGGAAATTGATGGACAAAAAAGGATTATACAGACAGTCAGGGGAGTGGGGTTCGTACTAAATACGTGAGTTTTCGATTCTTAATAACCTTACTCGTATTTTTTGTAACCACTCTAATTGTGATTTTATCTGGTGCGGTCATTAATCAACTCACCGAAGAAGATCTTCGCAAACAGATAGATGCAAGATTGAACTGGCAAGTGCAGGCCGTCTCCTCAGAAGGTTCGCTTGCTACTATTTTGAAATTGCGACGATTTGTACAACGCTCTGAAGTTTCTAATGCCTCATTAGAGAATTTGTTTGATGTGCAAATACCAACCCGTATTTTTTTGAATAACGATCTGTTGCTTTATACGGATGGATTTCCCCAAATATTAACCACCTCTAACAACGGATATTCTAATGTTTCGGTCGACGGGCAAGAATGGAGGGTTTTGACAAAGACCATACAAATTCCTGTAATACTTCGCACACCTACATTTGGCAAAATAGGTATTCAAGCCGCGGTTTCTAGAGACTTCGTTAACACGACAATGCAGGATTTTAGACGGACTTTCATTTCCGTGGGGGTAATAGCAATTTTATTGTCAGCTTTAGTGACCTGGATACTTTGTGGAGTTCTTCTTAAACCTTTGAAACGACTGCAAAATTACGCAGAAAAGATAAATGATTCTTCAGATTTGTCTATCCGTATACCTGTAGAGCATTTGTATTCACTGTCTGAGGTTAAAGTTCTAAGTAGAAGTTTGAATTCTATGATTTCGAGATTGGATTCTAGTTCGACTCGAACTGAAAAGGCGCTGGAGACATCAAGAGGTTTTGCCTCTAATTTGGCTCATGAGCTAAGAACCCCGTTGACTAGTATGAAAATGAATTTGGAATTATTGGAAAAGCATGGAGAAATACCCACTGATGAAAGAAGAAATATATTAAATGAGATAATAATTCAACAGGACAGGCTTTTTTCAACTTTGGAGTCTTTAAGGTTACTGGCTCGTGGGGATCTTTCTGAAATAAATGTCTTTGAGGAAGTGGATTTGGCCCCCTTAGTTAATGAATTATCTGCCCGCCAAATAAGTAATCATGGTGGTGGCAATATTGATATTCAATTTCCAGACCCACCGCCACTTATATTTGGTTGGAGGGAAGGCTTGACTGTTTTGTTTAATAATTTAATCCAAAATTCCTACGTCCATTCCAATCTTTCACCAGGACAGCTGAAAATTGCGATAGATGTCTCAGTTGAAGAAAACTGGGCCCGTATTATTGTGGATGACAACGGGGTTGGGGTTGAAGAACATGAAAGGAAAATGGTTCTAGAACGATTTAAAAGAGGGTCTAATAATTATGCTCAAGGGTCTGGTCTCGGGCTTTCTCTGGTTACTCAACAAGTTGAGATTCATTCTGGAAGGATAGAAATTTCAGAGAGTTCCATGGGTGGAGCAAGGATAGAAATAGCCTTACCTATTATCATTGAGCCTGAATTAGATTAAATCCGATCTACCCAGAAAATCTAGTAATAATTTTCTGAAACCTTCACGTTCGGTGGCATATACACCATGGCCAGCATTCGGGAAAATGTGTAATTCAGATTTCGGTAGGGTCCTATCCAATATCACGGACCCTCCAGCCCCCGCAACGGTGTCCTTACCAGCCCCAACCACAAGTGTTGGTACATTCAAAGATTCCAGATCAGGAGTAAGTGGATGTTCTCTGAGCCCACCAGTCGCCCTACATTGTGCGACATAAGAATCCAGGTGTTCAGGTAAGACTTCTGAATATGTGTTGCTAGAAGCCGTTTTATGACCGTCGAATGCTTGTGATAACTCCTTTCCCGCTAAGGCTGTT
Organism: SAR202 cluster bacterium; assembly: GCA_009392675.1. Classification (GTDB taxonomy): domain Bacteria; phylum Chloroflexota; class Dehalococcoidia; order Lucifugimonadales; family UBA826; genus UBA11996. The sequence goes on from VFFY01000146.1 coordinate 2,594, forward strand.
TTAGCCCCCAATCGTGCTATTTCCCCCCTGGTATACCAGTTCTCTGATGCCTTAAGATTAACCTCACTTGAAGTGGAGTCCAACACGAGGGCTAGGCATAGCTCAGGGAACATGGTCGCGAATCTTTGAGCCAATACGCCTCCCCATGACACGCCAAATATAATTGCTTTTTCAATATCCAAATAATCAAGTAAATTTTTCAAATCGTTTGCATAAAGTGGGAGTGAATATTTTTTTGAAGAGCCTGATCTCCCCAGCCCTCGGTTATCCCAAGAAATTACATCGAAATGGTCGGCATACCAATCCATATCTTCCTTTTCAAATCTTGACCCATTCCCTCCAAGACCATGACAAAACACGTAAGTTGTTTTCCCTGAACCTTTGCGTTCGAAGTGAATGTTGGCATCGGGTAATTCAACAATAGGCAATTGAGGCTCCCAAATAGATCATTTTGTTACGATAGTTCCGTGCTGATTTTATATTATATAAAAACGGGGCAAAAAACCTGGTGACAGTTGGGAATCCAACCGAGATTTATGATAAATTAATTGAAACTAGCATGACTGAGGTGAAAGAAACTAATGGTAAGTACGAGTTCTGATGTTAAGTTGATGGCTCATTTGCTCAGAAGAGCTGGATTTGGTGCTACAAAAGAACAACTGGACCAATATATTTCGACCGGCTATGAAGGAGTCGTAGATTCCTTGATTGACAATGAAGATTCATCACGGATCAACAATGCATTGGTCAGGCGATATTTCCCTGACCAGTCTGTGACACACGATACTTCTGGTGCCGGATCTTATTGGTTGTATAGGTTGGTATCAACAGATTCCCCTTTGAGAGAAAAGATCGCTCTTTTTTGGCACAATGTTTTTGCAACTGGGTACACAAAGGTCACAAACGGAAAACCAATGAGTGATCAATTGCGTATGTTTCGCAGCAATGGCTTTGGGAAACTAGACAAACTACTGCTTAAGTTATCTAGAGACCCAGCAATGATTATATGGTTGGATAATGTGGACAATCATAATGGTGCTATTAACGAGAATTATGGGAGAGAACTTCTAGAACTGTTTTCTATGGGAGTTGGTAATTACAGTGAAGACGATATCAAGGAATGTTCCAGGGCCTTCACAGGTTGGAGTATTGCCAATTCAGATTATATAAAACAGTTGGCTGTTCGAAATTCAATAATGCCCTACGGAAAATTAGCATGGCGCTATGAATACAAAGAAGACGATCATGACGATGGAGAAAAGACCTTTTTGGGACACAAAGGAAACTTCGATGGCGAGGAGATTATAAACATAATATGTGAACAACCAGCCACTGCCCGGTTCATCTCGAGGCACCTGTATCATTTTTTTGTTGCTGATGAACCTCCTGTTCCGTCTTGGCCCTATAAGGAACCCCAGGACTTAGAAGCAATTTCCATTTTGGAAAGGGCATATTTTGACAGCGGATATGATATTGGTGAAATGATCAGGGTGCTTTTTAATTCTGAATTCTTCAAATCTGAAACCTGTCATTATAAAAAAATTAAAAGTCCCGCTGAATTGGCGAGTAATGTCTTGAGGACCACTGAGGAATTTGGAACCCCTAATATCCGTATTTCAGAACGTAACAGCCAGATCACATTTATGGGACAGCAACTGCTAAATCCTCCATCTGTGGAAGGCTGGCACCAAGGTCTCGAATGGATTGAGACAGGTTCTTTGACAGAGCGTGTGAATTTTGCTTCTCAACACCTTGGTGACCTATCCAAACCTGGTGTGAAAAAGATTGTTCAAAATGTCATGAATGATGAAGGAGAATCGATATCTGCTGAGGTATGCGTCGATAAATGTCTAGATCAATTGGGGGCAATCCAAACCTCTCAATTTATATACGATACCTTGGTTGAATTTGCTCAAGCAACCGGAATTCCAAGTATTAATCTGCTTAAAGATCGAGAGAATGCGGCAAACAAAATTTCAGAATTGATGAGCGTTGTTGCATCGGTTCCAGAATTCCAACAATCTTGATGTTCGTGGGGTACTTTTAGTGATTACAGCGCAGACTGAAAAATCATTCTTAAAATATAGCCACACCATAGGAATATGTGTCATGGATGGCAGGGGGTTTATGTTTCCTGTAGATACGGCCATTGGAAAAAACGGGAGGATTCATACCGTTAGTAGGGCATATGCTCCAGCCACGGCACAGTTACGTATTACTATGTATGACATAGACAGTGAATATTTTGGGATTTATGGTGGCTACGGAGAAAGCCTTGGCCAATTTAGATGGCCCACCGGTATGGCCTCAGATCATATCGGCAACATCTACGTGAGCGACGAATTGAATAATCGTATAAATGTCTTTTCACATGAAGGTGAACCTATTAAATATTGGGGTGACCCTGGTTCCAGTGAAGGTGAATTGAATGGCCCTTCTGGAATTGCGTTTGATTCTGATGGGGATCTTTTTGTAGCGGATCATATGAATAACAGGATTCAAAAATTTACCAAAGATGGCAATTTCATTTTGAGCTTTGGAGACAAAGGGCAAGATACCCTTAAGATGCCATGGGGTGTTTTTGTTACTAGTGGTGGTTTTGTGTATGTGGCTGATTGGGGAAATGATCGTATAGCTAAATATGATTCCAGTGGAGAGTTCATTAGGTCCTTTGGAAGTCGAGGTTCAGGGAATGGGCAATTCAGGAATCCATCAGGAGTGGCTGTAGATGAAGATGGATATATTTATGTAACTGACTGGGGCAACGAAAGACTTGAGATCCTGGATGAGAACGGCAATTTCATACAAAGCCTCAGGGGCCAAGCCACGATCTCGAAATGGGCAGATGAATATTTCGATGGGAATTATGAAGAGGCAGAGCCCAGGTCTAGGTCGAATTTGGAACCCAGTCCGGTTCAATTTGGGGGAGATCCACATGAAGAATCTGCCCATATAGAAAAGTTATTTTGGGGTCCTACTTCGGTAAAATTAGACGATGAAGGTAGGGTATACGTAACAGAGAGCAATCGTCACAGAGTGCAGATATATGAGAAGGCTGAGTAATTAGCTTATAACTCCATGAATTGTAAAACTTCCAAGGCAGCCGATAAGGTACATTGGATATCCTCATCGGTATGAGATTCCGAAAGAAACCAAATTCCTCGTGAATTTATTCTGATGCCCTTTTTCATCATCTCTGACACAAAGACTGCGTATCTGTCTGGATCTGAATTTTCAACGTGGCTTCGGTAGTCAAATATCTCTTTACCATCGGTGAAACTCACAGCGAAGACGGAACCGGGCCCTTGTACCAGCATCCCCGCTTCCAATCTGGAATTGATGTCCTGAAGCCCTATCATAAGTTTTTTTCCAAGATCATTTATTTTTTGATTGGTTTGTATTTTCCTGTCCGATAAATGTTCCATAGATGATTTAGTCGCAGCCATCGACATTACATTGGCATTTAAGGTTCCACCGTGCATGACGGTCCCGGTACCAATTAAGGACATTATTTCTTTACTCCCAGTGAGTATCGAGACAGGAAACCCTCCTGCAGCGGCTTTAGCAAAAGTGGCCAAGTGCGGGGTGATCCCAAAAAAGGATTGAGCTCCACCTGAGCTCACCCTAAAGCCCGTTATAACTTCATCAAATATGAGTAAAGAGTTGTTCCGATCGCAAGATTCCTTTAGATGCTGCAGGTAACCAGATTTGGGCATTATGCAATTTGTGTTGCACATTATGGGCTCTGTAATTACTGCGGCGATTTCATCACCCCTTTGTTCAAAGACTGTGTTTATCGCCTCAAAGTTATTCCAAGGCAAAATTATTAGACCAGACTCAGAATGATCAGCAACACCTCGGCTCATAGGCTCAGGCTCGGGAAATATATCGTTATTGAGAGGCTTGAGTGGTGCCGCCGTGTTGAATAAAACACTATCCGACCAACCGTGATAGTGTCCTTCAAATTTTATTATTACGTTCCTCTGAGTGTATGCTCTTGCTAGACGAAAGGCAGCCTCGACTGCCTCGGTTCCAGAACTTGCGAATCGGACGAGCTCAGCATTTGGAACGAGGCTTTTCACTGCCTCAGCAGCTTCTAATTCCAATAAGTGTTGACCTGCGAAAAGTTGCCCGGAAACCGATGCTTCTGTTACTGCCTGAAGCAGGAAATCGGGTGAGTGTCCAAAAATCATGGGACCTTGGCCCAGCACATAATCTATGTACTGATTTCCATCTACATCATAAATTTTGCTGCCTTTGGCTTTGTCGTAAAACAAAGGATGAGGTGTCTCGGCCAAACGCACATTGGAATTCACCCCACCTGCAAGAGAATTAAGAGCCCTGTTATAAAGTTCACCACTGATATCAAATGAATGTTTCTGGTCCATATATATGTCTCTCCTCAAATTACGCCCGGAAGATGTGGGTGACTTACGCCAAGCTACAAGGGCATATAATACACAAACTTACTTAATAGGACACTGAAGATAGGGAAAGATGAAACTAGCATTACTGGGGATTTATCACGAGACAAACACCTTTTCAAAAGTGCCTGCTGATTATGCTGCCTTCAGCATCTATAGAGGGGACGAGATAACCCGTGAATATCTAACATCACAAACGACTAATGCTGGCTTCTTGCAGATTGCGGAGAATGAAGATGTGGAGGTAGTTCCTCTTTTGTTTGCTATTACAGGTCCTATTGGCACTATCACCGTAAATGCCTTTGAATCCATAAACCAAGAAATGTTGTCGCTACTGGAAACCCATGGCCCATGGGACGGAATCTTATTATCGCTACATGGAGCTGCTGTATCGGAGGAATTCCCCGATGCCGATGGTGAAATTGCCGAACGCGTCAGGACTCTCGTAGGGCCTGATGTAAAGGTGGGTCTAAGTGTGGATATGCATGCCAATCTTTCTCGAAAAATGATAACGAATGTCGACGTTGCAACGGTTTATCGGACGAACCCTCACTTAGATCCGAAAATAAGGGCATTTGAATGTGCCGAAATGGTACGAGACGCTATCAAAGGTGATATTAATCCTGTTTTGTGGTTAGAAATTCCTCCAGTTGTTATTAATATAGTTAAGCAATTCACCGATGAAGACCCCATGAAGTCTGTTATGGAAAATCTCGATAAGACTCTTTCCTTACGAAACATTATTCATGGAAGTGTAGCTGAGGGTTACCCATATGCCGATGTAGAAGAGATGGGGATGGGGTTTATTTCTATATCTGACGGGGACATAGATGCCGCCAGAGAGGCTTCGCAATGGATGGCTAGAGAGGCCTGGGATATCAGGGAACAATTTGTCGGAGACACGCCTTCTATCGAAGAGGCTTTGTCATATGCAGATCAGAATTATATAAGTGAAAAGGATGGTCCATACGTCCTAATGGACGTCGGAGATAATATCGGAGGAGGTAGTAGTGCTGATTCCACTCACATATTGGCTGTAGCAAAAACCATGGGCATCAAAGGCTACCTGCAGACCCTCTGGGATCCAGAGTCCGTAAAAGCCTGTGTCCAAGCAGGCATCGGGTCTCAAATTACAGTCGAAGTTGGAGGTAAAACCGACGATATGCATGGTTCCCCTGTCAAAGTAACTGGGGTATTGAGAACACTTTTTAGTGGCAAGTTTGAGGATGATCGTCCCACCCATGGAGGGTTCCGATATTACGACGGTGGATTAACTGCGGTGCTTGACACTGACGATAACCATACTCTGGTTCTGACCTCCCTGAGATGCGGGAATACAAGTCGAGAGCAGATGTATACCGTGGGGGTTTATCCTGAAAAATATCGTGTGGTGGTGGCGAAAGGAGTCGTCTCCCCCAGGCCCGCCTACCAGCCGATAGCAAAGGAAGTAATCTTAGTGAACACCCCAGGGGTTACAACGTCGGATTTGAGTTTTTTTGAATATCGAAGGAGACGACCAAATCTCTTTCCTTTTGAGGAATCAGCTACCTATTCACCGGATTGATTATCATAGGTACCGACTATTCAACTATTTGAAATGGTGGCATCATGTTTGGGATCTCCACCTCTAGTAGGGTAGGTTTGTCTAATGCGAGAGCTTCAGCAAGGCCTTGATCAATATTGTCAGCGTCTGTTTTTATACCTTCAGCACCAAAGGATTTTGCCATTGCCACAAAATCAGGGTTAAATAGATCTGTTCCAATATATCGGCCGTTAAATTGGTGCTGCTGGTCCCACCTTGAAGCACCGAATGCACCGTTATTAAACACCACTGCCACTGTGTTGAGCCCATATCTCATTGCTGTTGAAAGTTCCTGAGGACTGTACATAAAACCACCATCACCGCATAGTGCTACAACTTTTCTCTCAGGAAAGGCAGTTTGGCATCCTAATGCAGTAGGAAAAGCGTACCCTAGGGTCCCAAAATATGATGAAGTGACATAATTCCTGGTCCGACCCATAGGCAGAGCCGCGCTACTCCAATATCCAATGTTAGTCATACCTTGTACTACAATTGCATCATCCGGTAAAGCATTAGATATTTTATCTATAACTGATACTTGCGGTGACGCAAGCTTAATCACCTCGTCTGCAAACTGTTTTTTTAATCTTTCAGCCCTCTCGCGACGTCCTGCCAATTTAGATTCATCTACAGATAAAGCGCTGATCAAGGAAATAAGGGTTTCTGAGGCATCTCCAACGATACCCAGCTCTACAGGATATTGTTTTCCTATTTGACCCTGTTCTACATCTATTTGGAGAATTGGTGGCATGTCGTCTGGTGAGATACCCCTGAGAGACAGTCTTGTCCCTATCGCAATGAGTAAATCCGTGTCTGGTAAGACTGTCTTAGCTGGCCCGACGGCGGAATTGACGCCTGTGGCCAGATGACTATCTTCTGGAATGATTCCTTTTGCTTGCGGGGAGGTCATTACGGGAATTTGAAGGAGCTCCGCAAGCTGACGGACTTGGTCAGATGCTCCAGAGGAAACACTTCCACCTCCGGCAACAATGGTAGGAATTTTTGCAGATGAAATCAGTTTTACTGCAGCCATAATTTGTTCCCTGGTTGCTTTCGGGTTTGGATACAGCTCCTTTTCAATTAAATCGACAGTGCCAGACTGGGTCAAAATGTCAGGGGCTATCTCCAGCTCTACTGGTCCTGGTTTTCCTGTAGTCATTTGCTTAAACGCCTCGTGGACAGAGGAAGAAACTTCCGAGACGTCGGATATCCTGTGGTTCCATTTGGTAATGGGCTTAAAAACATCCAATTGTTCTGATACTTCATGGAGCTGTCCGGTGTCCTTGCCTATCAGTGTGCTAGGGATCTGGCCTGATATGAGAAGGACTGGACTGGATGAGGCATAGGCGGTGCCTAAGCCAGCTGTAGCATTTAAAGCCCCTGGACCTGGAACCACCATCGCGACGCCTGGCTTTCCTGAGACTTTTGCGTAACCGTCGGCCATATAGGTGGTCGCCTGTTCATGTCGGGTATGAATAAGATTGATCTGGTCCTGCATATCATGAAGAACATCAAAAGCAGACATTATTTGCGCTCCCGGCAAGGAAAATATATCAGTTACACCTTCCATCACCAGTTGCTGAAACATCGCTTGAGCGCCGTTTATAGCAGGCATATTACACCTTCTTTACAATATTTTTTAGAAACCTGATGGATTATCGCACATAATTATTGACATGAATTGACTGGGAAAGCCAGCACGAGTGAAAATCCTCTATTAACTTTATATCAGAAGTCGAGTGGGATTTGCTTAAATACCTACCCATTGTCCATAAAGGATATTGTTAGTAGTATTTGAATGATTTGTTAACTTCCTGAAGAATAACAACAGTGGTCAATAACAAATTAAGGGGCCACCACGCGGTGGCCTTTTAAAAAGTTAGATACCTGTGTTTTGAGATATCCGGGCGGTAAATGCGGGATTTTCGCTCAGGTATTTAATTTCTAGCCGTTACAATACTTTGATTGCCTAATTCTACCTAGGATCATTTCGGTTTATATGCGAAGTTCCTCTTCTGATCGGGTTAAATTTTTACTGAAAGCGCCCATAGCTAAGATATTCCTCAAATTGGCTATTCCAAACTCAGTGGCCGTAATTACCATGACCTCTATCACTTTAACTGACGCAAGATTTGTTGGGGGCCTTGGTACTACAGGATTGGCCAGTCTGGCCATCGTGTTCCCATTTCAGGCACTTCTTCAAATGATGTCGGCCGGCGCTATTGGGGGAGGGGTTGCCTCATCAATTTCGAGGGCTTTGGGTGCAGGCGATAAGCAAAAGGCTCAAGAGGCGGCCTGGCATTCTTTGATGATAATGCTTGTGATGGCATCCATATACACCATAGTGTTAGGTGTCTTCTGTAGGCCTATATTTTCAATTCTGGGTGCAACTGAGGAAGTGTTGATTGGTGCGATCAACTATTCTCAAATTCTTTTCGGGGCAGCCTTCATAGGATGGCTATATTTTGTCGGTTCTTCCTGGCTGCGGGCGATCGGGCAAATTTCGTTACTTTCAACGATAGTTATAGTTAGTAGTATTTCCCAAATCTTATTATCGGGTGTACTGACTTTAGGTTGGGGCCCATTTCCTTCCATCGGGATATCTGGCCCAGCGGTCGCCACTGTTGTATGTCAGTTAATTGCGGGAGCTTACATAGTTTATGTGATGACTGGAAACAAGGTGGAGATAAGACTAACACCATACCGATTCAATATTCACGCCATCAATGACATCATGAAGGTTGGCGGTATTGGATTAATCAATAGCATTTCTATAGCTTCCACCGTAGTGATAGTAACCTGGGTAATTGGACGATTTGGGAATGAAGCCCTTGCTGGATATGGCTTAGGGAGTCGATTGGAAATTATTCTTACACCTATTGCCTTCGGTATTGGAAGTATAGTGACCATCGCGGTTGGGGCTAATTTTGGCGCAAAGCAGTTCAGTAGGGCAAAAAATATCGCTTGGTTAGGTTGTTTGGTGACCTTTGTTATAACGGCAACCATCGGTATAGCATCAGGTATTGAGCCTAGTTTATGGCTTGATCGATTTACCTCGGATTCAGAAGTCTACAGATATGGAGCGTTGTACCTTGCTATTGCTGGACCTTTTTACGGTTTTTTTGGAGGGGGCCAGACACTATATTTTGCCAATCAAGGTACCGGCAAGATGGTCATACCGGTTCTGATAAGCTCTGGCCGATTATTGCTTGTGTGTATCGTTGGTATTTTATGCGTGGTTTTTTCATGGGATCTTTCAGTAATTTTTTGGGCCGTAGGAATTGGATTACTAATTATTGGCGCGGGACAAGGACTAAATATGTTTGGTCCGGCCTGGAACTCCAAAAAATTATTGAAGCCTAATTAATTGGCCCTAGTTGTTTCTAGAAATAATGAAGTCTGCTAAGTCCAGCAGGGATCTTTTGCAGTCATTATCTTCAAGGGCTTGCAGAGATAGCTTGGCCTCTTCAACCAATTGATCGGCATACTTATAAGATCTTTCTCCGACATCTGAATGCTTTATCATATCGACAATCTCCGAATGCAGTTCGGTGTTCGAAGGATCTTCAAGAAATAACCTCACTTTTTTTCGGCAACCCGAATCCTCAATTGCATATATTGTTGGCAATGTGATTACCCCATTTAATAAATCACTACCGACCGGTTTACCTATTTCTTGTGGGGTTCCTGTGATATCCAAAACATCGTCCACTACTTGAAAGGCCAGTCCTATTTTTTCACTGTATGTCTTCAGGCTCTGCACTATTGGTTCAGAAGCCCCACTTAAAATAGCCCCCGATTCTCCAGAGGTGGAAAATAGTGAGGCAGTCTTGAAATAGATACGTTCAAGATAGTCATCCATTCCATTTTTAATATCTCTACTATTTGCAGTTTCCTGCATCTGGCCTCTAGAAAGATCCATAATGGTTTCAGAGAATCTCTTTATCACCCTGATGTTTCCAGTAGAGCAAACATATGTCGCTGAGGCTGCGAAGACGTAATCCCCGAGGAGGACTGCTGTATGCTGACCCCAACTAGAGCTCACTGTCACCCTTCCTCTTCTTGTATCAGATTCATCCACGGTATCGTCGTGGACCAATGTTGCTACATGCAGCATCTCTACGGCTGTAGCCATAGTTATGACTTTCTCGCCATCGTTGGGATGAAACCCGGCTGTAAGTAGAGTTAAGGCAGGCCGGGCCAATTTTCCGGATGAATCAAACACATGGATTAATAAATCTTTGAGAGAAGGTAATTCCGAACTTTCAGAAAATTCCCTCAATCGATCATCAACTAGTTGGAGTTGTTCTGAAATCGGCTTTAGTATTGAGGATGCTTGCAATAGAAAAAGTTCCTAATTTAGACCTAACCTGCTGATTTCCTCGTCTATTACACTCTCTTCAAGTTTGATGAATAACGCCTTTGGCTCCCCTAATTTTTGCCCGGGAATCACTTCATCTGGGTTCCAATTCCACCCATTATCGCTGGCACTGCCTTCAAACCCCAGCATGGTGTGAAGTTTTTCCACACTAAATGGTAGAAACGGTGAAAAGGTGGTCTTAAGGCAATTTATTACATTTAAACAATGATAGAGGCTATTGCCCGCGGCTTCCAGATCAGTTTTAGAAGCACTCCATGGTGCCTTATCATCAAGATACTTGTTAGTTTCTTGGGCTAAAGACATGGAATGTTCTAAGGCCTTTCTAAACCTGCAGTTTTCCAGTTCAGTGGCTACTAATGACAAGGTGTTAATGGCTTCATTTATTAATGAATTATCAAGATTATCTTTGTCTTTGGGTGGAGGAACTACGCCGTCAAAATATCTCTTTGTCATCGACAAGACCCTGTGAACCAAGTTTCCGAAGGTGGCGACAAGTTCGTCGTTGTTTCTCCTGACATATTCTGACCATGAAAAGTTAGAATCGCTTGTTTCTGGCATTATGGAAGCTAGAGCAAACCGAAGGGGGTCAGGGTCATATCTTTCTAAATAGTCCTTTAAATTGACAACCCAATTTCTACTTGTAGATATCTTCCTTTCCTCCATGTTCACGTATTCGTTGGCAGGAACATCGTGTGGAAGATTCAAACCACCGTATCCCATCAGCATTGCTGGCCAAATAACAGTGTGAAATGGGATGTTGTCTTTGCCCATAAAGTAATAGGCCTTGGAATCCTCCTTCCAATAGTCTTTCCATTGGTCTGGATTGTCCGTTTTTGAGGCCCATTCGATAGAGGCTGACAAATACCCAATGACAGCTTCAAACCATACATATATTCTTTTATCTTCGTAACCATCAATAGGAATCGGTATTCCCCATGTAATATCTCTCGTAATAGCCCGGTCTATCAATCCTCCTTCCAGAAATCCCAAAGTGAAATTCTTAACATTAGGTTTCCAATGGGATTTTTGCTTCACCCAGTTGATCAAATCTTTTTCAAAAGCACTGAGTTTGAGGAAAAAATGTTCAGTATCCCTAAACACCGGGGTTGATTCACAATCCTTGTGTTTAATATCTATTAGATCTTTAGGATCAAGCGTATTGCCGCATCCGTCGCACTGATCTCCTCGAGCTCCGTTGGAATTACAGTTGGGACAAATACCCTCCACATAGCGATCGGCTAAAAACCTGTTATGTTCTTCGCAAAAAGGTTGAGACATAATGTCTTTATAAATGAATCCTTTTTCATGAAGTCGTAAGAATATGTCTTGGGTAACGTCGAAATGATTTTTTGTGTGTGTAGTGGTAAAAAGATTCCAGTTTATACCAAGCCCATCCCAGTCACTGAGAAATTCATTTTGATATTTCTTTGCAACTTCCTCCGGGGATACGCCTTCATTTTCAGCGGTTATGGTCACTGGAGTTCCATGAGCGTCACTACCCGACACCATAACTACATTATTACCCTTGATCCGATGATATCGAGCGAAAATATCTGCTGGGAGATATGCTCCTGCGACGTGTCCAAGATGGATGGATCCGTTTGCGTATGGCCATGCGACACAGACCAGAATGTTTTCGGGCATATATTAAGAATTATCTCCTGAAAGGGTGCCATCGAATGTTAGCACATGGCATGTATGGAGGTTATGGCTGATGTCAAAATTCCAATTAAACCGAAGTTATATTTAACTACTCAGTTAAAGCCAATGCCCTATCTCGCAGCTGCCCACATCCTGCGTCGATATCAATTCCTTTTTCCATTCTTACCGTTGACGGTACATTAAATGTCTTTAGATCGGACTGGAATCTCTGGGCTTCCTTGTAACTCGTCCGGTGGTACGGTCCTTCGCCGGTTGGATTTACAGGAATGAGATTTACGTGGCATAGTAAGTCTTTAAGGATTTTACCCAGCTTGGCAGCATGTTTTGGGGTGTCATTTTGCCCCTTCAGCAATACGTATTCTATGAATATTCTGCGTTTAGTTTTTTTTACAAAACTCTGGCATGCGTGAAGTAAATCTTCTATAGGGTATCGCTTATTGATCGGCATGGTTTCTGATCTGGTTTCGTTGTCAGGAGCATGTAATGACACGGCAAGATTTATTTGAATATCCTCCTCTGCGAGCCGCTCAATACCAGGAATTAGGCCTACAGTTGAAATGGTTATATGCCTGGCACCTATTGCTATCCCCTTTTGATCATTAAGAACCCTAATAGCTTCCATCATATTATCGTAATTTGCTAAAGGTTCTCCCATACCCATAAACACAACATTTGTGACTCCTTGAATCTCCCCGCGAGACCTCTTACCGTTATTAACTTCTTCTTCATCTTCTGCTCTTGCAAGCCGTTCCATTACCAGGACCTGTTCGGTAATTTCCCCGACGGTCAAATTTCTCCTGAACCCTTGCTGGCCTGTTGCACAGAAAGTACATCCCAAGGCGCAGCCCGCCTGAGTGGAGACACAAACTGTTTTTCTACCTCTGCGATGCCCGTCTGCCTCGTAACGCATTAAAACAGTTTCAATTAGTTCTCCATCTGATAGTCTGAATAATGTTTTGTCCGTGCTCCCATCTAATGATTTCTTTGAAATAACAGTAGATGAACTACCTATTGAATAGTTTTGAGAAAGGACTGACCTCAATTCCTTACTTAAATTCGTCATATCACGGAAGGAAGTCCGACATTCCTTATAGATAGCCCTCCAGACCTGTTCTCCTCTAAATCTAGGTTGCTCCAGGCTTTGCAGATTGTCGACAAGTTGGACTTTTGACAACTCCAGTATTGAAGGCAGTTTGGAATCTAAGCTAAGAATTGAATTTTTAGGCTTCATAATATGTTCGATAGGGAAGCAGACTCTTTCTCAAAATCTTTTAAGGTAGTTATTCCTCATTAACAAGTGTATCAAGTATTAGCTTGTATGCCCCGCTGTTTCCAAGGTTGGACACGCTCGCGATTTCCCGGGAAATTTCCTTAATCCCGAAACCCTCGGAGGATAATTTTTGTATAAGTGTAAGGATATCGGAATGATCCAAAAGATTTGTTCCAATATTAGTTTTTGATAGTACTATCGTGAACTCACCCTTGGGTTCAAGGAAATGAGCTAGGGCGTCAGAAGGCGTTCCGTGGAAAGTTTCTTCGTGAATTTTGGTCATCTCTCGTGCAATAAATACGTACCGGTCAGAATAGATAAGTGTCATTTTTTCCAGTAAGTTACGGAGTCTTCTCGGAGATTCAAATAACACCAGTGGTAGGTTTAATTTTCCATAGTGTTTCAAAAATTTCGATAAATCCACATCTTTCCTTGGCGGAAACCCTGTGAAGATGAACCCTTCTAGTGGAAATGGGCACATGGATAAAACGGTCGTAACAGCTGAGGGCCCAGGTATTCCGATCACTGAAAAACCAGCTGAATCAACTGCCTTGACTAACTCATAACCAGGGTCACTGATGCCTGGAGTACCAGCATCGGTCGTTAAAGCAACATCGTTATTGGCTAATATATTAAGTATCTCAGGGATTTTGTGTGGAGAATTATCTTTATTGAAACTGGTCTTTTTGGTTTTGATGTCATATCGGCCTAGTAATTTTTGAGTCACTCGGGTATCTTCAGCCGCTATTAGGTCCACCTCAGAAAGGATACGGATTACCCTAAAACTAACATCCTCAAGGTTGCCTATAGGAGTTCCGACTATATATAGAGTACCCATCAAGTATTTCCGGTTAACAGTTGGGTTAGGTTGATATTCTCTACGTTATCTTTCGAGCAACTGGGATAATTCTTTAGGGTGGCTAAGCATAGGATAGTGGCCAGCTTCCAGCTCATGCCATTGAGCCTCTAATTTTTGAGCTGTGCGATATTGATGATCCCGAGAAGGATTCACACTCAATGTACACCGGATAACTGTGGCATCCCATTTCTGGCTCCAAAATCCATCCAACTCTCCTGGAGCATCAGTCGCTTCTATTGGGTGCATAGTAACTCTGTCTATAGCCCACTTTTTAAGATCTGGTCCTAGATCTTGGAAAAGGCGTTCTTCCATTTCTACCTTGGATGGCCCTCGGGTCAATTCAGTGATAGATACAGGGTAAGATGG
>VFFY01000147.1 GCA_009392675.1 SAR202 cluster bacterium
AAGCCTCGTAGAAAAGTTGCAGCTTTTCCGCTGTAACGAAGTTCATAAAATTCAATATCAGTAAGCACGCCAGAACGCCTCCAAAGCTTGGCATACACAAAGACCGTTAACATGCCAGTCAACAAAAATGCCCACCAGGTCCAGTTTCCTGCTACACCGTTTCTGCGAACCAGGTCTGTTACCAAGTTTGGTGTGTCCGTAGAAAACGTGGTTGCTACCATGCTAATGCCTAGAAGCCACCAGGGCATATTTCTACCAGCTAAAAAAAATGATTTTGTGTCTTGGCCAGCCTGTTTCGAGGCCCAGATACCCACAAGAAGCGAAAATAGAAAATAGGCGGCAACAATACACCAGTCCAGCGGAGATAAAATCATTTAATATCTTTCATCTAAACCAAAAATAGGTGAGTTTGTTTTCCATTTTCCACGTGTAAAATCAGGAATTTTCACCGATGTGCTGTTTAGTTTAATGGATTTTTCTGATAAAGGAACTATTGCGCTCATGCTCACAGCATCATAGACATCAATTACTGGGGGTTGGTTGTCTTTTAATGTCTCTATAAATGCATGAACAATAAAAAAATCCATGCCTCCATGACCTGAACCGGCAGCTTGGTCTTCAAACTTTTTCCACAAAGGGTGATCATATTTTTTTAAGTACGCCTCATCTGATTCCCATTGATGTTCACTCGGGCTTAACCCCTCTATATAAATAGAGCGGTTGTCTTTCATCCACAGCCCCTGAGTACCTTGAACACGAAAATTCAAAGAATAAGGTCTGGGCGAATTTGTATCATGGCTTAGTACAATTGTTTGTCCTTTGGCACACTTAATTACTGTTGTAACTATATCACCTAATTTAAAATCTACCTTTGTATTGGGATGATCTTCTCCCCCAAGATCTACAATATATTTATGAAGTCCGCGGGATTGGGTTGCGGTAGATGTGAGCGAAAGCATTCTATTACCACGATTAATATCTAACATAGTACTCACAGGTCCTAGTCCGTGGGTAGGATAAAGGTCAGCATTTCGGTTTACAGAGTGTTGTGTTCTCCATCGCGCCTCTGAAAAACCTTTATCACCAAACTCTACACCGCCGCCATAAGCTCCAACGCCATCATTGAATTTAACATGACGTAAATCATGTTGATATCCGCCTTGACAGTGAAGAAGCTCACCAAACAACCCTTGGCGAACCATGTTAAGAACCGCCATAACGTCTCTTCGATAATTTACGTTTTCCATAATCATGCATAGTTTGCCAGTTTTCTCAGATATATTAACCAGGTCCCAACACTCTTTAACGGTAATAGCCGCTGGAACCTCTGTTCCTACATGCATGTTATTTTTCATTGCAGCAACAGCCATAGGGTGATGCCATTCCCATGGAGTGGCAATATATACCCCATCTAAGTCTTCATTTGCAACCATATTGCGAAAATCTTCTGGTCCGTCTTTATATATTTTTGGCGCAGGGCGGTTCGCCTTTTCAAACACTTTTAAAATCCTTTCAATCATGATATCATCAATATCACATATTACTGGGACATCCACATCGGGACGATTCAACAAAAGCTGTGAAACCCATTGACCACGAAACCCTGTACCAATTATCCCTATTTGTAATCTTTGAGAAGAGCTACCAAGCAGAGCCGTTGGCGCTATAGACGCAGCAAGCCCAACCATTGCTGTCGTTTTAATAAAATTTCGACGAGTGATTGATGGTTTCATTCTTTTTTATTGAGCCCAACCACAAAAACGCTGAGCAATATACCAATCAACAAAGCAACCCAAACATATTCTCCTGAAAAAGCCACAAGAAGACCTATCAGAAGCGCTGAAGCCATTTCAGCATTTGTTTTAGGAATAGCAAGTGCTACATAGGCGCACGCAAACCCAGTTAGTACCAATGTTAGATTTAAGGCTATGTTCATCAGGGGTTGCATAAGGGTTACAAAAGGCAACGTTACATACAAGAACGGGATCGCCATCAAATAATAAGATCCCAGCCCATCAAATATTGAAGGCATCTCTTTGGGGCCCTTCCTCCATCTTTCAGCAACTACGACGTGAACACCGGTCCACAAGGCTCCTTGGGTTGGGAAATTTGGGTTAGCAATTAACCCGAGAAAATTTCTAATCGCTATTGATAAATGAACTTTATTAACATCAACATCTAGCGGTTCATCTGGTCTTTCTTTTTGGGGGTCCTTTAAAATTGCTTTTCCCGTAATAATATCCCCAAAAAGAAGGATGTACCCAATGATTACTAGGGGCAAAGCGTCTATATACATGTTTAATGGTGGAAACCCAATTGAGAAAGGAGAAGTTCTTTCAAACAGCGTAACAACATCTGGAAATTTAAAGCCCCAAGTAATATTTAATGTGGCCTCACCTATAACATAAGCAACCGTTGCTGCTATTACAAAACCTGGAAGTAGGCCTAGTGAGCTTATTTTTTGAAAAACTTTATTTGAAGTTGCTAATTTTTTAAACGGCACTGAAAAAGTAGTAAGTATGCATATCGCTAAAGCAATGGTCATGGCTACGGGTTGTTCCATATATTTGGAATCAAATTCTTTAAAAAATACTTGATAAAACGCTGCTATTGCAGCTCCTAGAATAATGCCTGATTTCAATGTGTTAGGAAT
>VFFY01000148.1 GCA_009392675.1 SAR202 cluster bacterium
CCTATCACCAGGATCAGTAACCATGCGTGACCTCAGCAGATTCATCAACTTTTCTTAGGTAGATAACGTTAGTATCTGTGCCTAAATTCTCCATCAGGCGATATCCACGTCCCCCTTCCTGCATTGCGTCCTCTTTCATTTTGGACACCGTGCTATCAGGATCGTTAAAATTACCGAAAATAAGCGAATTACTGGCACAGGCATTCACGCAGGCTGGATTAAGACCTCTGTCTCCATCCTCTAAAACCTCATTATCTCTTTCAGATTCTCTGGTCGACCTTTGAATTCTTTGAACGCAAAAACTGCATTTCTCCATTATTCCGCGGCTTCTAACCGTCACATCTGGATTTAGCTGATTTTTGAGACTTTCAGGCCATTCTGGCTCCCAGAAATTGAAAAACCTGACATGATAAGGGCATCCATTCGCACAAAACCTTGTACCTATACAGCGGTTATAAACCTGTACATTCAATCCCTCATCATTATGATAAGTAGCGTAGACTGG
The DNA here is from genome assembly GCA_009392675.1 of SAR202 cluster bacterium. GTDB lineage: Bacteria > Chloroflexota > Dehalococcoidia > Lucifugimonadales > UBA826 > UBA11996. The sequence continues at coordinate 506 of VFFY01000148.1, forward strand.
ACAAACAGGCTCGCAAGGTGCGTTTCCGCAGTGCTGACACATAATAGGAATAAATCTAGCCTTCACGTCTGGGTATTCACCTTCCCAATACCTTTCAATCCTTATCCATTGTATAGCTCTGCGCTGATTAAAATGTTCTTCTAAATTGATGGGTATATTGTTCTCAGATTGACAGGCAACCACGCACCCTTGGCACCCAGTACATCGATCAATATCAACAACCATTCCCCATTTATTAGAATCTACCATCGATTTGCTCCTATTGTTTCCTTAAAGGTTCTAATATCTTAATGATTGTCACCGGAAGTGATTTGAATAATATCGTGATGTTCATCGCGTGGGAATTCTGGAACAGTATTTTCAAATTTCGGGACGCGAATCCATTCTCCGGTTGTTGTGACATTGGCTTTTGTTGCAGCCCAAGCCAATGATCCATTTTCAGAATCAAGTTTGAGATCGAGGACCGACAAAATATTTGCACCCCTTCCGGCTGAGTACCTGCCTCCATCCCTATGACCTTGTCCTATAGGAATTCCTATAGTGTCCGGTGGCACAGCGGGATTAGGCATTGCCAAGGCTTTAATGGTCCGTCCATTTGCTGGTCTAATCTCCAGCACATCCCCTTCCGATATTCCCTTTTTTTCAGCAACTTTGTGGTTTATTTCAACCCAAGTTTGCCAAGTGGCGGTCGATATTGCATCCGGCATAGCCTGAAGCCATGGTAGAGAAGCTGCACTACCATCACCTAACGTAGAAATAAATGGTTGTATATAAAATTCTTGCTCAAGTCCTCCAAACTCTGGAGAAGCTACACCATCAAGCCTGTTAACCTCTGGGGCATTATCTATCTTGTAGGATGTGTCCCACCAGCCGCCTCTTTGAAGGACCCCATTCCAAAAACCCTCAAAGCTTTTTGAGACTATCTGACCTCGATTCAATTCATATAGCCTTTTGGCATCATTTCTGATTACTTCTCTAAAAGTTTCTCCATCCAATCTTAGATCTTTACCCATTACTTGGGCAGTAGCCATGAGTATATCTGCGAACCCTTTGGTGCCAAGATTACTACCCCTGTGCTCAAAGAAAGGCCTTACTACAGGCTGCTGAAACCCTATCATCTGATAGCCGGGACCAGCCAGTGGGACGTCCGTACCCCAATCTTCAAAAAAGTGATGTTGGGGCAATATTAAGTCAGCTACGGAGGTAGTATCATCCATCATACTTCCAAAACTGACAATCAAAGGCACACTATCCAAGGCTACCTTCATGTCAACGGTATCCGTCATTCCATAATAAAGATCAGCATCCTTAACCATTAAAACGCTAATATTTCCGGCTTTCATTTCTTCTGCCAGCTGATGAAACTCTGAAAACGAATTAGAAGGAGGCGCCACGCCAACCCCATCAATAGGTGAGTTCGGATTCAAAAGAACCCCGCCTTTTTTTCCAAGGTTTGAAGCCACATGGTTTAGGGAGTAGATGGCCTTCAGATTTTGGGTACCGTTTGTATGCGCACCAGCAGATCCTCCACCTAGAGCTATCGGATGTTCACTATGAGAAAAATCCTCGGCAATTTGATTGATTGTATCGACAGGTACTCCAATTTCATTCGCCACATTGGCTGGGGCATAGGAATCCAGTACTCCATCAGCATCCAGATCGCTAAAAACCGCGTTGGAGTGGCTCGAAGATAAAACTTGCATGATGCTCATCGCAAGCAACCCTTCAGTTCCAGGATTCACATGCACCCATTGGTCAGCATTTGCAGCAGTCATAGAGAACCTTGAATCTACATGTATAAGCTTACCTCTATGCTCATGTCCCTGCCTAAATTCTCCGTAGCCCCGGGCGTATCTCGTGGGAGACACCCAAGAAGACAAGAAGTCTGCTCCAAAAGACAGGACCAAATCTGCATTATCAATGTCAAATTCAGGTATTGAATCGGTGCCAAACACTTCTTTAAGAGCGCTCCTGAGAGCATTAGTTTCCAAGGCTTCATATGACAAATAACGAGCCCCCACCGAATCAGCAAATTTTTCCAGCACAAGCCCTGCATGGCCTCCAATTGGGTTACTAACAAAAACCACCTTATTACTTTCGTTGGAGCTCTCAAGTTCACCCAATCGGGAGCTAAGTCTTGCAATGGCATCTTCCCAGCTTATTTCCCTGTATTCCCCAGAACCTCTAGCACCAGTTCTAACCAATGGGGCACTTATGCGGTCAGGATGATAAAGTCCTTGAAGGGCCGCCTCCGAGAGTGCGCTATGTCCACCCAGATTAAGTGGATGCCCTGGATTTCCTTCCACTTTTTTGGCTCTACCCTCCATTACTCTTACAACGATTCCCTCAGAGCTACCGCCCTGGTGATTTGTAGTTGCGTACCAATTGTCGATTCCAGATACCAAATCCTCTGGCATAGCTGCAGGAGAGTCGATTAAAAGCTCTTTCTCCGGTAACCCACAGGCCTGAAACAGCACAGCAGCACCAGCTGAGCCACCCATCAGAGTCAAAAATTGTCTTCTAGTTAAAGCCATCGACTACCTCTAATAGTGACATGTAACACAGTCCGTTGGTGCATTATTTTGCTTATGACAATTAACACAGTCTCCCATCTTGAGAGCTCTGGTTTGCTGAACTTTATCCATACTCGCCACATCTCCGTGACAGGTAGCACACACATTTTTAGCCTCTACTCCTTCCTTCTCGGAAAAGTATCTTATGTGGGCTTCATGTACAAAACGAACGTGATCCGGAACTCTATGGACTCTAACCCAATGAATAGATCTTCCATCCTCGTAAAGGCTTCTCATTTTTGTAATACCTTCTAATTCGTCACCAACAGCCGAGTGGCATGTCATACACAGACCTGCGGCCGGAACAGATGCAGCAGCTTCTTTTTCAACATTCCGATGACAAAAGGTACAATCCATACCAAGGTCTTTCACATGGGTTTCATGAGGAAATTCGATTGGCTGGTCTGGGCCATCGTGCCCAAATATAACCGGCCTACCCATCCATGATGAAATCACAAAGGTCAAAACCAGAACTATACCTATGAATACCCCAAGCAAGACAACACCGACCACTCCCAGCTTAGCGAGCTGGGCCCCCGTCGGTTTCTGAGGCTGGAAATCACCTGGTATCAAATCAGCACTGTCCTATGTTAAATCCAAAAATCAGGGTATATAGCTCTAATGGCATCTAACCCGCCACTAAATGCAGTAATAACAAAGTAGATTGCAGCAGCGAAAGACACGACAGCAACCAAATATAAAGGGGGTCGCAGCTTTGAAAGCGAGGCTGGCAGATGACGAGATTTAACCAAAGAAGGTATCGCGTTGTGACCTATCAGCATATTGGCGGCAAAAATAATCATAAACAACACAAAAAATTGGATATTGTGCGTGAAAATTTTTATATCCGCCCAGACGGCGGCGCTAATATAATTTGGGTCTATCTCCAATTGCCTGTTTCCACCTTTTTTTACGACGAGCATGACCTAATTATCGCCTAGTCAGTCGGGTGAAAATTATCACATTCACATATTGGGGGTGTCAAGGGAACTCTCAGTCAAAAAGCGCCCCAATTATGGTGAGCAAAAAAAATAGTGTCAATGGAGCCCAATTTCAAACCAGTAAGAGGACCCTGTTAATTTTTCGGTTTGTAAGTGAAGACCCGATAACCTAAAATCCTGATTCTGAGGCAATTGACCCATATTCAGCGATGCTTCAGAGACAAGAAATAACCAATGAGGTGCCTAATGGGGCGATTAAAAGACAAGGTTGCATTAATTACTGGTGGTAGCAGAGGTATGGGAGCCGCCGAAGCCAGAATGTTTGCGGACGAAGGCGCTCACGTAGTCATAGCTGACATACTAGAAAACGAAGGAAGAAAAACAGCATCTGAAATAGCCTCTTCTGGTGCAAGATGCGTATTCAGACAGCTCGACGTCCTCAAAGCCTCAGAATGGGATTCCGTGATAGGAACAGTTATCTCGATTTTTGGAAAATTAGACGTATTGGTAAACAACGCAGGAGTTACATCTAGAATGATGTTACTAGACACCTCAGAACAGGAATGGGATCGAGTCATGGATATCAACACAAAGGGAACATTTTTAGGAATAAAAGCGGCTATTCCTGCTATTCGCTCTTCAGGTGGAGGATCAATAATTAATATTTCTTCACAAATGGGGTTGGTAGGTGCAGATTACATAAGCCCGCAGTATCAAGCCTCTAAAGGAGCTGTCAGATTATTAACAAAATCAGTGGCTATTCAGTATGCCTCAGATAACATTCGATGCAATTCTATACATCCTGCCCCGATTGAAACAGATATGACCGCAGACGTGAGACAGGACCCGGATGCCTTCCAAGATATGCTTAGAAGAATCCCTATGGGGCGATACGGAAAACCTGAAGAGGTGGCTTATGCAGTTTTATACCTCGCCTCCGATGAATCATCATTTGTGACAGGTAGTGAGTTGGTTGTAGACGGGGGATGGACTGCCCAGTAGTAACAAATAAATTCTGATCAGCAGTGCCCAAGAGGTTTTTATGAAAATCACAGATGTCAGTCACTACATTATCCATCCAGGAGTCGGTAAAAATTTGTGTTTTGTAAAAATCGACACAGATGAAGGGGTGGAAGGATGGGGAGAATGTTATACCCAGGCTGACCGAGACAAGCAGGTAGTTTCACACATAGATCAATTGAAGAGATACCTTATCGGTAGAAATCCCATGCATATAAAGCATTTTTTGCAAATGTCTTTTGATGATTTTGCCGGCAGGCGAGGTGCTATGGATTTTTACTGTGCAATCAGTGGCCTAGAGCAGGCAATGTGGGATATATCCGGAAAGGTATGTCAAGTACCCATTTATATGCTGTTAGGTGGGCCATGCAGAGATAAGATCAGAGTTTATGCAAATGGCTGGGGAGGAGGCAACTGGGATTCGAATGAGATAGCTGAAAAGGCAAAAAGGATTGCTAATATGGGTTTTACTGCCATGAAGTTTGACCCTATCCCTGGCCCCTGGCGTACTTTCGTTGGCAAAGAGGTGGAAAGACAAGCTGTAGAGAATGTCAAAGCTGTTAGGTCAGCGGTTGGTCCAGATATTGACATTCTGGTTGAAATGCATAGAAGACTAGCACCAATGCATGCCGTGAAGATTGCAAAAGAAATTGAAGAATACAACCCATTTTGGTTTGAAGAGCCTGTACTTGCGGAGAATGTAGATGCATTAGCATCAGCAAAAAAAGCCATCAACATACCAGTAGTGACTGGAGAGGCACTGTACACAAAGTTTGAATTTAGGGAGATTTTTGAAAAACAAGCCGCAGACATTATTAATCCCGATGTTTGCAATGTTGGCGGTATTTTGGAATTAAAGGAAATCGCTGCTATGGCCGAATCTTATTATGTGGCTGTGTCACCTCATAATTACAACAGCACTACTCTAGGTCTTTCAGCTACAATCCAAGTATCTGCCGCAATACCTAATTTTTTAATTACCGAATATTTCGTAAATTTTGAAGAGCTTGGGAAAGACATATCCACACATCCATTGGAGGTAGATGGTGGGTATATTAAATTACCCACAGAACCCGGGCTTGGCATGGATCTTAAGGAGGAAAATTTGGAAAAATATCCCTATAAACAATTTCCTCTCAGAAACCTGGCACACTACTCGGATGAAGGCCCATAGCGGCAAACCGGATATCATCGACCAGTGAGGGTAATAATCCGATTTAAGAATTTCTTGACCAAGATTTAGTCGCATGCTAATTTTTATGTCGAATATGAATAAGTAGTGGCCAACTAGGTCAAATAATTATCCAAAATACTGAAACTAAGCCACTAACATTAGTAGCATTGGCCCATGGGATTATCGAAAGAACTAAATATAAAAAAGGATCTAAGAGATTCGTTTGTTACTATAGGTGTATTCGATGGAGTCCACCTTGGTCACAAACACCTAGCTGAAAAACTCATACAGTCCGCCATGAAGAACGGGAAATCATCCGGCATCGTAACTTTCAAAAACCACCCTGCCACCGTGATAAATCCACAATTTCAACCAAATTTTTTGACCACCTTTGAAGCTAAGATGGATTTATTGAAAGATACAGGAGTTGATTTCGTATCCGCGATTACATTTAATCAAGAAGTGGCCGATCTAACGGCCAAAGACTTCCTGAGGCTACTGAAAAATAGATTAGGAATGAAAGGGTTGGTCGTTGGTCCTGACTTTCAAATGGGTAAAAATAGAGAGGCTGATACTGTTAGATTGGCCACCTTAGGATCAGAATTAGGATTTGCTTTGGAGGTTTTGGATGTGCAAACTAAGGGAGGATTTCAAGTTCGCAGTACCATGATAAGAAGCCTCATCTCAACCGGCGATGTGAAAAATGCTTCAGTCATGTTAGGAAGAAAGTTCTCTTTAGAAGGGAGTGTTATTAAAGGAATGAAAAGAGGCAAGTCTTTAGGATTTCCGACAGCTAATCTAAAAACTAATAAAGACCTTGCTATGCCTTCAAACGGCATATATGCCACCGTTGCAACGATTAAGGGAGTCCGATACCCAGCAGCCACAAGTATAGGAATAAATCCTACTTTTGGTGGAAAGGAGCAGACTATAGAGACTTATATATTAGATTTCGACAAAAATATATATGGCCAAAGTCTGTCTATATCATTTTATGAGAAACTTAGAGATGAGCTTACGTTTAACAGTGCAGATAAACTAATTGGACAAATGAAAGCAGATGTTTTGGAAATCAGAAGACTGAACAAATCTGGTGAACTTCAATAAAATCTTCACACTCCACACATTGTTAGCATTTGCCCTCATCAGAAAATATATAAACCTCAAACTTAATCAAAGGTATCTCAAATGCCTCTCACAGAAAAGGAAGACATACTCAATAGGGGTGTCGAAGAGATAATTGTTAAGTCCGAATTCATCGATAGGTTGAATTCGGGGCAGAAAATGCGTCTTAAAATGGGCTTTGATCCTAGCGCTCCCGATATTCATGTGGGGCATGCCGTAGGTTTAAGGAAACTCAGGCAACTACAAGAGATAGGCCACCAAGTTGTATTGATAGTTGGGGATTGGACAGCTCAAATTGGAGATCCTAGCGGAAGATCTCAAACAAGAAATATGCTAAGTATTGAGGAAGTTCACTCCAACGCACAGACATATTTGGACCAATTTTTTAAAATTGTTGACAAAGATAGGACAGAAATCAGATGGCAAAGTGAATGGTTTGGGCCTTTCACTCTAACTAGCGTAATCGAACTAACCAGTAAATTTACGGTAGCCCAGATATTGGCGAGGGAAGATTTTGCAAAAAGATTCGCAGAAAACCAGCCAATATCTATAACAGAACTATTGTACCCGTTGCTTCAGGGATATGACTCTGTAGCTATAGAATCGGATGTTGAATTTGGTGGGACGGATCAGAAATTTAATTTACTGGTCGGAAGAGAACTGCAGCAAATGAGAGGTATGAAAGCCCAGCAATGTTTCATAATGCCTTTGCTTCCAGGAACAGACGGTGTCAAAAAAATGAGTAAAAGCCTAGGAAACTACATCGGAATAGATGAGGCACCGCAAGAAATTTTTGGTAAGGTCATGTCAATTCCAGATTCATTGATATTGCCTTATTTTGACTGGCTTACCGACACTCCTACCAATGAAATTACTGAAATCAGAAAATCATTGGAAAGCCAATCGGTTAATCCAATAGAACTGAAAAAAAATGTGGCATACAAGTTGGTAACTGACTTTCACGGTGTAAAATCTGCAAGTTTGTCTAGGGATTTTTTTGAAAAGACGGTTCAAGGAGGCCAGGCCCCAGATGACATGCCAGAATACCTTATTCCTTCAGGTGATGCCGCTGCCGGCATTAAGCTGAGTAATATTCTTGTCGGCAGTGGACTAACATCCAGTTCTGGAGAAGCCCGACGTCTTATAGAACAAGGTGCCGTCAGGATCAATGAAACTCAAATAATGCAAAACCAACCAGTAAACCAACTTGAAAAAGGAATTCTTCGGGCAGGTCGGAGAAAGTATGTAAGGCTAATATAAAATAGCTATTAATTTCATCTATTATTCAAGTTGCCCCGTTGCTGTGATAAAATTCGCAAGCTTGTTTTTCATATGTAATTTCAGCATCAATAGCTGATGCGGAGGAAGAAATTGGTTAATCTCAGAATCCCTGGTCCAATTCCTGTAAACGACGATATATTGGAGTCTATGGGAACCCCAATGATAAACCACCGCGGTCCTGAATTTAAGGAAATTTTATACAGAACTACAGAAAGATTGAAAACGGTTTTCTCTACAAAAAATGATGTCTACATAATAACCGGGTCTGGAACATCAGCGATGGAAGCGGCCGTTGTAAACACTTTGTCCCCCGGGGACAAAGCTATCAATGCAACTGTCGGGGTTTTTGGAAATAGGTTCGGAGTTATATCTGAACGATATGGTATAGATTTAGTGAGTCTAGAATTCCCTTTCGGTTCGGATGTTGACTTAGATGTCCTACGCAACTGCCTTAACGCCAACCCTGACGTAAAAGCTGTAATGGTCACCCACAACGAAACTTCCACTGGGGTTACAAATAACCTACAAGGCATTTCGACCGTGGTTAAAAAAGAATATGATAAATTGATTTTGGTAGATGGGATAAGCAGTGTTTGCTCTCTACCACTTGAAACGGATCTTTGGGATCTCGATGTAGTTGCAACCGCTTCTCAAAAAGGTTGGATGCTTCCTCCAGGGCTAGCGTTTATTAGTTTTAGTGAAAAGGCATGGGAGGCACATTCACGATCGACTATGCCCAGATTCTATTTAGATATGGCTGAGTACAAACGGTACTACGAAATAGGTCAACCTCCTTTCACACCATCAGTTTCATGTATGTTCGCTCTTGATTTAGCTCTCGACCAAATTGTCACAGAGGGCATGGGATCCGTCTTTAAAAGACACGCATCGATTGGTCAATACACAAGAGACTGCATTGCAGAATTGAACCTAAATATATTCCCAAACAGTAAGGAGATAGCCTCCAATACTTGCACTGCGGTGGAAGTACCTGAAGGGGTAGACGGATCTAAACTTGTCTCTAAAATGAGGGATGAGCACAAAGTGGTTCTAGCAGGGGGTCAGGCTTCTCTCAGCGGGAAGATTTTCAGGATCGGTCACATGGGGCAAACAACAGAATCAGACATAAAAGGCGCCATGGACGCGCTAAAAATCGTTCTACCAGAAATTGGATTCAGGAATTAATTACTCTAACTATCTCTTAATTAGAAGCCACCGCCGAAGCATTATCCAAAAGCTCTTTAAGTTCCTTTCCTTCTATAGTTTCATGTTCTATTAAATGAGATGCCAATGCGGTTAATTTACCCATGTTGGTGTCAATTAAATTTTTGGCGATTTCATAGGCGTGTTGTATCAACCCATGTACTTCTTCATCAATAGTTTGAGCTACTGTGTCGCTATAGTCCCTCTGCTCTGAAATTTCTCTTCCTAGAAATACCAGTTCTTCACGTTTACCAAAAGTTCTAGGCCCCAGTTTCTTACTCATACCCAACCTTGTAATCATAGCCCTTGCAATATTTGTAGCTTGTTCCAAATCATCGCCTGCTCCTGTGGTTACCTCAAAAAATACCAACTCTTCAGCTACTCTACCTCCAAGCGCTGATGCCAGCCTCGCCTCCAACTGGTTTTGGGTTACTAGTTGAGTTTCCTCCTCCGGCATAAATCGAGTGTGTCCCCCAGTTTGGCCTCTAGGCACTATAGTTACTTTATAGGGAGGGTCCGCGTGTGGAAGCAGATGGGCCACCAGAGCATGCCCTGCTTCATGGTGAGCCACCATCTTTTTTTCTCTATCACTGACCACTTTGTTCTTTCTCTCTGGACCAGCTATTACACGATCAATGGATTCTGCCATCTCATCGTACGTTATTGTCTTTTTATCCCGCCTCGCAGCCAAGATAGCTGATTCGTTAAGTAGGTTCATCAAATCAGCCCCACTAAACCCTGCAGTCTGCTTGGCTATTGACTCCATATCGGTATCCTCAGAAATTGGCTTACCTTTTGAATGGACGTTCAATATTTCTTCCCTACCCTTCACATCTGGGCTATCCAAAGTTACTCTTCTATCAAAGCGCCCAGGCCTCAATAAAGCTGGGTCAAGAATATCTGGTCGGTTCGTGGAGGCCAGCACAATTACATTAGTTCCCGAGTTGAAACCGTCCATTTCTACCAGTATCTGGTTCAAAGTCTGTTCTCTTTCATCATGCCCTCCACCTAGGCCTGCACCTCTATGTCTACCGACAGCATCAATTTCGTCAACAAACACAATACAGGGAGCGTGCTTTTTTGCCTGATCAAATAGATCTCTGACTCGCGATGCCCCCACACCAACAAACATTTCAACAAACTCGGACCCACTTATAGAAAAAAAGGGAACCTCCGCTTCACCAGCTACAGCACGAGCCAGTAAGGTTTTACCAACACCAGGTGGGCCCATCAACAAAACGCCTCTAGGAATCCTGGCACCCAAAGCTAAAAACCTCTCTGGGGATTTCAAAAACTCCACAACTTCCTGTAACTCTTCCTTAGCCTCGTCTACCCCAGCAACGTCAGAAAAACTTACAGTAGGATTGTCTTTGTCAAAAACCTTTGCTTTCGATTTACCAAAATTAAATGTTTGGCTGGTACTGCCCTGTGCCTGCTTCATCATGAAGAGTAATACGGCCCCAAAAAAAATAATGGGTAGGAAATTAAGTAGTATTCCGAAAAAACTCCCAATACCACCAGTTCCGCGAACAGATACATCCACACCCCCTGCACCACTACTAACTCCAGCCACTTCCAACTGTTCCACAATACTCGAGCCCGATTCCTTCCTTGAAGTGTACTGGCTACCATCAGATCCAACCGCGGTTAGGCTATCCCCACTTATCTCAATCGACTCCAATTTATTCTCAGATGCGAGCGATATCACTCTACTGATTGGTATTTCTGAAGATTCTCCAAATGGCTCCTTAAAGACCGTCAGGAATATGGCCATTACGCCGACAGCTATTAAAAGATATATAAACATGCTTCTCATGGAACGCATATTCATCTAACGTTCTCCATATACTCTTATACTTAGATAATTTCTAAACTGTACCGCTTTTCTTCAACACATTGGGGCTTTTAATAGTACATTACACCCCTACGTTGGGGCAAAGACTTAAGGTTCAGTATCTGCACAAAAATTCACGTTTGCTATAATCTACAACCTCGGAATAGCGCGGTATTTTTAAACAGGCTTTCGAAGCCTACTGTCTATTTTCGTATAAATGAAAAATTTGATGTTGGAGAAATACACCTTCAGGTTCAGGGGAAATGAATATAGCCCACAACAAATCTAACGATTTAACCAGAGAAGACATTTACCAGCTTCTTGCCGAAGACATGGTTACACCGATATTTGTGTCTGATTCCAATGAGTCGAAAACTTTTATTGATCAAGTTGCCACTGCCGAGGGCAGTCCTCTAATAATCATGGAATTAAATCTTCTAAATAAACCGCAAATATCTAAGGTATTGGAATTATGCAAAGAAACAAACCTTCCAACACTAGCAATAATTTCACCTGATGACCTAATGTCACTGGATACCGATATGATAATCACAGATTTTATTGTTTCCCCTTTTCTTGAGGAAGAATTAACTACAAGGTCAATATTTTCTGTAAAAAGAGCAACCGTTGCACCTTTGGA
>VFFY01000149.1 GCA_009392675.1 SAR202 cluster bacterium
GCTACCTTCACACGGTAGAGGTCAGAGGTTCGAGTCCTCTATCGCCCACCAGAAATGCCGAAGTGGCGGAATGGTAGACGCGCTACGTTCAGGACGTAGTATCCGCAAGGGTGTGTGGGTTCGAATCCCTCCTTCGGCACCAGTCCTTTAAAATCGCCTTGTTTTGTTCCTAGAAAAGAGTTGTCCATTTACTAAAATGGTGTTTTTCTCGACATAATTATGAAATCCTTCTCATCACACTCACCATGAGCTCAACTATCTCTGCACCACCATCTGTATTTTCTCTCACATAGGCAGCGAGCCCTCGTGGCCAACCATCAAGGTTTCCAATCACACGGTGTGTTAGTCAAAATATTACTGTTTTGGGATGCAATTCGGAAAATTAATTCCCCTTATTCTTATTACTACTTTGTCACTTTTATGATGCCTTGTTCTTCTTCATCCAATTCATATCCGAAAGGAAAAGCAGTAAGAAGGCGGTCTATCTAATATTCAAGTGTTTGCATTTCATTTATGGAATCCATGTAGTTTGCTCAAAGTTATGCGCAATTGACATAATTAAAGTAAATTAGAGTAAACCAAAGTTAAACTGTCCTATTCTTTTTGATTTTTTTTAAGTCCCAGACACAAGGAAGGGTTTATGAGCTTAGGAGAAATTCTATTGGTAATAGGTACATTCGGTATATGTACAGGTGTATGAACGACACTGGTGGTAATAGTCAAGCAGAATACTAGATCAAACAAAGAACAGGAAATCTGACAATATTTCTATTAGAAATCTTCGGGAACACTCTGGTCCATAGAACCAATCTTGTGTTGAGGAAATAGCCTCTTTGGAAGGTCACTGCAACCAGCAGAACTCGCCTTATTTCAATACCATTAAAATACCCTTGTTTGGAATAGTCTGTGTAAATTCAATTACAAGCCAGATATACTTGGGTTCAATCACATTTATTTTGTTTATAGCTAATTCATTATCCAATAGAATGCATTGAGTCTATTTATGGTAGGATCATCCCAAATAATTAGTCGTAACATCGGAGGTTCTACAAATGAGCGTAGTCGAATTCGAAGTAAGAGATAAAGTAGCATATGTGACTCTTAACCGACCGGAAAAATTAAATGCCATAAATCATGCGGTACTTGACGGAATGACCGAGGCATTTGATGAAGTAAAACACAACGCGGATATATGGGGTATGGTAATCACTGGCACCGGTAGGGCTTTTTCGACCGGACATGACCTTGTTGAAATGGCACAAAGGACCGAACGTAGGACAAGAACCGGGGGAGCCACTGATTTCTACCAATTCCTACAGGAGCTCTACAAGCCTACCGTGGCGGCGATAAACGGACTCTGTCTCGCTCAGGGGGGTGGTATAGCACTGTCCTGCGATATTAGGATTGCCTCCGAAGAAGCTCAATTTGGATGGCCACAAGTAAAACGTGGAATATCCTCTACCAGCGGCCCGACCATATTGTTCCAACAGGTTCCAAAAAATATAGCTATGGAAATGCTTTTTACTGGAGAATTCATTTCAGCTGAAAGAGCCCTGGATCTACTTATGGTTAATCATGTAGTCCCACACGACCAGCTCATGGAAAAATCAGAAGAAGTCATTAGGAAAATAATGGCTAACGCTCCGTTGGCCGTACGAGCAATCAAGGAGACTGGTGTTCGAGGGCTTGACATGAATATGGAACAGCGAGTCAGGCTCGCTTCTTTGATTTCGGCTCAAGTCGGTCGGAGTGCGGACACTAAAGAAGGTCTTAAAGCTTTCGCTGAGAAAAGAGACCCGGTCTGGACAGGCAAGTAGACTTAGGAATTTAGTTTTAGCTGTTTTTTTTACCTCGGGTTGGGGGACCGTTTCCTATTGGCCCCTCACCCGATCTTCTAGACAACAAACTGGTTAAATTAGACGAAGTAGTGTGATCTATGTTTAAAAACATTAGCGTCATAGATTTGAGCACCGGCATAGCCGGACCATACTCCACTAAGATATTGTCTGACCTGGGAGCCAACGTTATAAAGGTGGAGCCTCCGGAAGGTGACATAACACGCATTTCAAAACCATTTTTTAATGCTGCTGACAACGTTAATCAAAGTATTAAATTCGCGTTCCTCAATACCAATAAAAAATCTATAACTTTAGATTTGTTCACTCCGTCAGGGGCATCACTAGCAGAAGATTTGATACGGGCAATAAAGCCTCATTTGATAGTAGAAAATTATGGCCCGGGCGTTTTAGAAAAAAGTGGCTTGAATTTTGAGATCATTCAATCGATCAATGGATTCACCAGTTTAATATCAATAAGTAATTTCGGAAGTACAGGGCCGTATCGTAACTACAAGGCCCGGGAAATTAACGTTCAGGCTATCAGTGGCTTAATGTCCATAACCGGTGAACCAGACGCCCAACCACTGATCGCCGGTGCTGATATCGCCCAGTTAAATGGGGGACAAATTGCCGCCCTATCCTGCCTCACATATATATATAAATCAATACTCACCTCCGTTGGGACACATGCGGACATATCCCTCATGGAAGCAAACATGGACCTTTTGGAAAACTGGATGCTTGGGCAATTCCAAGGGGAGCTTATGCCAAGGAGAGGTAAGCAACACCAGTCTAGTTTTCCATCTGAGGTATACCCATGCGCTGATGGATATGTGTCTGTGAATGCAAGCCCGGCACCGTGGAGTGAAATGGCTGAACTAATGGAAGATACCAATTTGGATCTCGAAGAATATTACGACCGTAGCTCACGACCAAAATATCGGGATCAAATTGAACCGTTGATGACAAAATGGCTCGATAAAAACAAAAAGAAGGAAATCTTTCACGGAGCTCAAAAAAGACGTCTTGCATTTAGTTACATAGCTAATGCAAGAGACTTACTTGAAAGTGACCAATTAATAGATAGGAATTTCTTTTCAAATATAGGTGTGAATACACACCCAGGAACTCCTTTTAAGATTGCATCTACCGTTACAGACAATAAAGAGGCCCCCGGTTTGGGAGAACACAATCAAGAAATTTACGAGAATTTGCTAGGTATACCACAGAATGACATCCGATCTCTCGCAGAAAAGAGGGTGATTTAATTTATGACATCATTGCCTTTGGCTGGAATCAGAATTATTGATTTAACCCGTATCTGGGCCGGCCCCCGAGCTACCAAACTGCTAGTGGACATGGGAGCCCAGGTCATAAAAATTGAGCATCTCAACCATGCAGACCGCGCCAAGCCAAACCCGACAACTGAAAGTTCCCAGAGGAAAATGAATCGGGCAACACCTTTTGAACAAAAACACAGAAATAAAATCAGTTTTTCTCTTGATCTTTCCCTCGATGAAGGAAAAAGTGTTTTCCGAGATTTGGTATCAATAAGCGACGTTGTCATTGAAAATTTTAGTGCTGGAGTAATGGATCGCCTGGGATTAGGTCACGATAATTTAAAAAAAATCAAACCTGACGTCATTACGGTATCCATGCCTGGCTTTGGCAACTCCGGTCCATGGAAAGATTATGTGGCATACGGTGTGACACAAGAGCAAATAACAGGTTTGTATGAACTCACTGGATACAAAGGTGGGTTGCCAATGAAAACTGGGACAAATGTTGGCGACCCTATGAATGCCACTCATGCCGCTATAGCCACTTTGTCTGCAATAGTTCAAAGATTGCAAAATGGCCAAGGTGAATATGTTGATTTCTCTCAATATGAATCCTTTAGCACTTTGATGTTTGAGTCCATCATGAACTACGCTGCCAACGGCATTTTGTCAGAGAGGAAAGGAAACGAAAGTAATCATCAATCCCCACATGACACCTATCAATGCAAAGGTACAGATGAATGGGTCACAATTGCGATATCAAATGAAGAAGAGTGGGAAAGTTTATGTGACGTGATAGGAAAAGCAGATGTGGCAAAAAATACCAACTATTCGTCACAACAGTCTCGTCATGATCATAGGGAATACCTGAACGATGTGATAAGTAGGTTCACCAAATCCAAAACCAAATATGAGGTGATGACTTTACTGCAAGCCTGCGGCGTTCCGTGTACAGCGGTCCTAAACACTAAGGATCTCCTAGTCGATGAACATGTAAAAGACAGAAATTTCATAGAACATCTGGAACACCCCGACGGAGAGACTCACAAGTATTATTTTGGAAGTACTTGGAGGGAAAAAGGCCCTGTCACTAAAGCAGTACGTTCCCCAGCTCCACTACTTGGGGAGCATAACGGGTATATATGCACGGAACTCCTAGGGGTTCCAAATGACAAACTGGACGTTTTGACAAAGTTAGGGCTTTTTGCCACATTTAGTGATAGTCAGCGTTTCTAGACATCTAAAATAAAATCTTTTGATATAAATCTTTTAACATTCTATATAGTTAGGTGAATATGTCCGAAAACGATTCAACAATACAAAATACCCCTGAACCAAATCTCTTATCAGGTATGTCTGTCATAGAATTAGGTGACGAAATAAGTGCAGCCTATTGCACAAAAATAATGGCCTACCTCGGAGCTGACGTTTTAAAAATTGAAAAGCCTTTAGTTGGTGACTCAGCAAGGTCAGTTGGACCATTTCCAGGAAATGCACCTAATATAGAAAAAAGTGCGCTCTTCTTATATCTCAATACCGGGAAAAAAAGCATTACGCTAAATCTGGAATCCTCATCAGGGCAAAAGATATTCAAATCATTAATTGAACAGGTAGATTTGGTTGTAGAAAATTTACCTCCTGGAAAATTGGAATCTCTTAATCTTGGCTACAATCATCTTTCCTCGATAAATCCTGACATAGTCGTAACTTCTGTTTCTGATTTTGGTCAAACGGGACCGTATAAAAATTACAAAGCCACCCCTCTTCAACATTATGCTTTCGGCGGGTTGATGTATATAACTGGACTTCCTGACAGAGAACCATTACAAATGAAACCACGGTTGCCAGAATATGGTGTTGCCCAAAATGCTTTTGTGGCTTCTTTATCCGCATTGTGGTACCGAGACAGTACAGGAATCGGACAACATGTCGACATTTCTACCGCGGAATATTCTGCATCCATCCTTGAAAATGGTTTAAGCATGTATAGCTATACAGGCAACAAATTAGGTAGATCCGGAAATAAAGGGTACGGCAGAGCAGCATGGGGAATATATCCATGCAAAGACGGATTTGTCGGGGTAATTGCCGGACCAGAGCACAGATGGTCAGCAATGGCAGAATTAATGGATGAGCCGAGACTCGCCGACAGGAAATTTACTGAGAGGTCGGGTAGGCGAATTTATGCTGACGAAATTGAAACCCTAATGGAACCATGGCTGATGAGTCACAACAAACAGGAAATTTTTGAACAGGCACAAAAGTTGGGTCTAGCATTCGCCTTCGTAGCCACCCCAGAAGATATCCTGAATTGGAAACATTTAGATGACAGGGGATATCTACCAGAAATCAGTCATCCGGATGCAGGCTCCTATAAATACGCCGGAGCTGCATTCCAGGCTGAAGGCATTGAGCCATATTGGCAAAGAGCCCCAATCCTGGGGGAACACAATGACGAAGTTTTATTGCCAGTAATTGAAAGTTTGGAGATGGACATACAAGACCTGAAACTAGAAGAAACAATTTAATATATACAGATTCAAGACGTAAATCTGAGACAATAAAAGCATAGGAGAAATACGTGGCCTTAGCATTGCAAGATATTAGAATAGTGGATTTATCCAGAATATGGGCTGGTCCATACGGCACCAAACTTCTTGCCGATATGGGAGCTGAAATAGTGAAAATTGAGGCTCTTGATCGCCTAGATCCCCATAGGGGTGCCGTCCGCCCGCAAGCCGGTACAGGAAACTATCCAGATGGAGAACCGGGTCACGATCCTTGGAACAGAAATGGTTGGTTCAACTCCCTTCACCAAAACAAATACGGTATAACTCTCGACTTGAGCCGCCCTCAGGGTAAGGAGGTTTTTCGAGAACTCATCGCAATGAGCGATGTTGTAATTGAGAATTTCCGAAGGGGAGTCTTAGATAAACTAGGATTCACTTATGAAGAGTTAAGGAAAATCCGACCAGACATTGTTGTCGTATCAATGCCCGCATTTGGTAACAAGGGAATCTGGAAAGATTACATACAATATGGAATTGGCCAAGAACAACTCGCCGGGGTAGATTCGATGGGAGGATACTCAGCGGTGGAAGGCCCTATCAAATCCGGTATAAATCATGGAGACCCTATAACGGGGTCTCATGCCGCAGGAGCCATTTTAGCCTCATTGATGTACAGAAGGAGGACAGGTAAGTCAGTTTTTATCGATCTATCGCAATTGGATTCGTCAATATCCCTTATGGGGGAGCATTTGCTCGATTTCCAAATGAGTGGCGAAAATCCCACTACCACTGGAAATCAACACGATTCCTTTGCACCCCAAGGAGTGTTTCCATGTTCAGGTGAAGACGAGTGGGTAGCTATTTCAGTTACTTCAGACAGTGAGTGGCAAAAATTTGCAGAAGCGATTGGCCACCCAAGCATAGGGTTAGATACTCGGTTCGCAGATTCCTTGTCAAGAAAACAAAACGAGTCAGAACTCTTTCCACTAATTACTGAGTGGACTAAAAACAAAAATAAATTTGAGATAACGAATACCCTCCAAACCGCTGGTATACCGACTGCCCCGGTTATGACAAATGAAGATATTTATGATGACCCTCATTATCAATCCAGGAGTCTAATGGAAATATCGGATCATCCCTCCACTGACATACAACTTCTCCCTGGGGTCGGGTGGAAAATGAGTAAAACAACCGGCGCAATACGTTGGCATGCCCCAAGGTTAGGGGAACATAATGAATTTATATTTCGTGATCTTGTTGGCCTTTCAAATGACTATATCGCCGGTCTCATTAATGAGGGTGTTTCCGGAACACAACCTGTAGGGGCATGATTCCGAAAGGCCCAAATATCCAACATAACTTATTCAGCGAAAAAGCGATAATTTAAAACTGTGTCGGCTCAACTTAAAGACGTTACATTAGTTCATACCTCTGATATCCATCTAGGGAGTGGATACCACTATGATGAGTACCTCGAAAAGATCGTAGATGTCGTCCAATTACCGGATGTGAACGGGCTCCTTATAGCTGGAGATCTATTTGATCATAAAGAGGTATCGCAGCAAATGGTGTTTGATACATTCAAAAAGTTGGGTGAAACGAACAAACCCACTGTAATACTGCCGGGAAACCACGACACTTTACTCACAAACTCTAATTTGGGATTTCATACTCCAAGCAACATTCATATCTTGCTCAAACCAGAGGGGGAAAGCGTTTTACTGGCTGACCTAGGAGTAAATGTATGGGGAAGGCCAGTTTACAATCACACACCAGAATTTAGGCCTTTGAACGAAACACCGGATCAAACAAAAGGTGTATGGAATATTTTAATGGCCCATGGCATGGTGGTCGACTCGCTTGATGATAATTTACGGTCCTCCCCGATAACCATCGGGGACCTAACACAGGTAGATTGCGACTACGTTGCCCTTGGACACGTCCACGCATTTCGCCAAATACTAGCTGGAGAAACCATCGCCTACTACCCTGGAACGCCTAGTGGCATATATGAAAAAACTCTAATAAAGGTAACTTTTGAATCTCCTAAAGGAGTCTCAGTAAATAGGGTAGATCTCTAGTATTGTCCTCCTCGGAACTCTTGAATGGCTGGTTGATTTTGTACCTTCTCAAATAGTGGAGCTAATTCCTTATTGGAATTGGTTAGGGTTTTTACAACTAAATCTTCCACCTCATATGCATAGGGGTTGCCCAACAAGGATTCTATAGATTGGTCAAAAGAGTCAGTGTTATTTAGTATCCATTCAATTGTTCTTTTAATTCCTTCTTCGACTGACACAACATCTTTGTATCCCAATAATGTCTTTAATGATGTATTGTCCAACATTTTACTTTTCTCTGGAGCATATCCTTTCGCGAGTTGGTACCCAATAGGATGGCTCACTTCAATAATGTCCCATTCATAATCCAGTATTTTCCCAACCAGCTTAATGAAATTCTTTATAGTATGGGTCCTAGAGTCAACTGCATTAAAAATTTTGCCCACTGCTTCCGGCTTATCGGATACAAGAAGCACAATTTCAGCAATATTTTCCGAATATCCCGTAGGGAATATAAGAGATCCATCACCTGGAACTATGATCTTTCTACGACCCTCAATATACCTACGCATAATAGGCCATAACCACTGTCTGGGGGTTCTTGGACCATATAGTGTAGGGTATCTTATGAGTGATGCCTCAAATTCTCCTCTTTCATGCATCTCCATTAACCGTCGTTCTGAATTTGCAACAGCATAACCAAAAGGATTGATATCTCTATTTTCATAAGTTGGGTGGTTCATAGGAATCGGTAGACTTTGGGCAGCGATGGGGTCCTCTGCATATTCAGGACTTATATAGGCCGCAGACCCTCCTATACCAACAAATCTTTCGGTTTTTCCAGACAAAACAGAAGCAACATACCTTAGACGACCATACATAGAAATTACAAGATCGAATTTTGCTCTAGAAAAATCTTCTTTTAGCGTATCAAGATTGAAAGGATCTCCATGTTGGTGATGAGCCACTTCCGGTAAATCGTCGGGCTCGTGCAAACCTCGATGATAAATTGTAACCTCATATCCCCGCTCCTTGAGGCCTTCCAATATATATGGCCCCGTAGGTCCAGTACCTCCTACAACCAAGGCCTTCATCAAACACCTCCCATGATGTTTTTATCCACTGTAGCTTAGAATTTATCTTCCGGCTAATCCCACCTACAGCTAATCCAACCAATAGGGTAAATTAGTGCGATCCTTTAGCACCTTCTCTGAAATGATTGAGAAGGTACACATGCCTACAACATA
>VFFY01000150.1 GCA_009392675.1 SAR202 cluster bacterium
ATCATATTTGATCTTTTCCAGATTGCCTTAGGTGCTGCAACTTCATGAATCAAAAGGTCTGCTCCTTTTGCCATTGAAGCCATGGTAGGCATGTATCTAGTATCACCTGAAATAACGACTTTCCTCTTCCCATAAGTGACTATGTATCCCATGGCATCTGGTACAGGGTAATGATCTACCTCAAAGGATTGAATCTTTAACCCTGATTTTTCATAAATGAATCCGGGAGCTATGTCATTTCCTGAAATGAGTGCGCCTTCTGGGTCAAATTTTTCGTCTAGGTCTCTTCGTATGTGTACATCTACCTCAAACGCCTTGGATAAGTGGTGGATCATATTTGTTGTTCCTGGGGGACCATAGACTGACATGGCATGTGTCCTGCCATAGAGCCATCCTGTGAGCCATAAATCAGGGACCCCAATATAGTGATCGTAGTGTAAATGAGTTAACAACACTGTGGTCACGGCTTTTATATGAGTTTCGGTCTGGTTGATTCTTTGTGCAGCTCCCCTACCACAATCTATTAATATGCTCTCGTCTCCAGCCTGCACTAAAATACTGCATCCCATCCTTTCTATTAAAGGCACGGGAGTACCTGTTCCCAACAAGGTAATGTTTAAGACGTCATTCATGTGAGCTAACCTTCTTATCTAATATATGCCTGCCAATAAAACCTAAAATCTTCGCGGGAATATACCCCTAACGTAATGCCCCTCTGAATGAAAAATCCTGTTCTTCCGAGGTAATAAATTCTAGGAGTGCGGAGTGTCCGTTTTCAGTTGCTTTTTTTGCCCTAGAGAAGGCGTTTCGTATTTCTTCGGGGTCATCTACTCTTTCACTCCATCCACCCATAGCTCTGGCCATGTCTGCATAGTCCCCTCCCAGGTTCCGTGTACTGTACAGCTCATGGGAGGAAGCCATATGAGCTGTCTCTATGGCCATCGTTGAATTATTAAGGACCACAGTTAAAATCGGAATACCGCTTCTAACAGCAGTCTCAAAATCTAAACCTGTCATGCCGAAGGCTGCATCCCCCATGAAGTTCACCACAAATTTTTCAGGAGAAGCAAGTTTTGCTCCCATATTCAATCCTAACCCTGTACCCAGACCATGCGATTTACCCCATCCTAAATAGGTGCCTGGGCCCCCTGATTCATAAAATGGCATGATCTGGTCCCTTGGGCTACCCGAATCATGCGTTACTATGTTCTGGGATGGGTCCGTGGCTTTCATGAATTCATTTATTACTCTGTACGGAGTCATTGGAGATTCTCCGGAGGTTAATTTTTTCTCCCAACTCTTGCTCCATTCCGATTTTATTTCTCTAATATGGTTGGCAGGGGATTCTGGTCTATCTCGAGTAGAAAGTAAATCGGAGCAAGCCTCTATTAACTGCCGAATGACTAATTTTGCATCCCCTTGCAAAGCATCGTCAGGCTGATAATAGTTTCCAATGTCAACAGGATCATTAGTGATATGAAGAATTCTTTTCCCGTCTGGGATTGTGGTTACCATTCCATGCTTTGTGAGGCTGGTACCTATTGCCAGTATTGTGTCACTTGTTTTCATGTAGTGTAGAACAGCGCCATTCATTACGACAGATGAACTGCCAAGAGATAAGGGATGGCGTTCGTCAATAGAACCTTTGCCTGCCATTGTGGTAGTGACAGGTATGTTAGTTAATTCTGCCAGTTCTTGTAACTCTCGAGACGCCCCAGAATATAGCACTCCCTGCCCAGCGTATATTAGAGGCGTTTTCGAACTGAGGATAGTCTTAGCTATCCTCAATACGGCCTCCTCTTCGGCCGAAGAACGTACAGTTATTGCTTTCTCATACCGTGATATTGTCGATGCATCGATTTCTTGCCCGGCGACGTCAATAGGTATTTCAACCATTACAGGCCCTGGACGGCCGTTCTTCAAACGTGAAAAAGCTCTTCTCATTGTGTCTGTAACTGACTCTGCTTCATTTAGTTGCTCGACATATTTAGTAACTGTAGAGAAGCTATCGACTGAATTAAAATGCGGAAAGACCCTATCCCGATCCCTTCTGTGGCCAAGGGGCAAAAACAGGACTGGTACCGAATCGGCGAATGCTGTTGCCACTCCTGGATAGGCATTTTCGGCTCCAGGGCCGTATTGCATTGCAAAAACGCCAGGAGGATTACCTGCAGTAATTCTCGAATAACCGTCGGCAATTCCTACCCCGACCCGTTCTTGTCTACATATTATCGGTTTGATGCCCGATTCGGCCGCTGCCTCTATTACTGAAGTTGTAGGAAAAGCACTAAGGTACTCCACACCTTCTTTCTTTAGAATTTGTGAAATAGCATCTATTACCAACATGATCTGCTCTCCCTAAATTTCGTACTTACCGCTAAGATGAGGCGGAGTATAACATTTCTGTTACTTGCCATTTGGAGATGAAGTAAACCGGGTGATTACGTTTTATCAGTCCAACAGCATAGAATTAGTATTATCGAGGGATATGTGCAATTTATGGATAAGGCCGAGGCTGAGGATATTTTAATTCAAGTTTCTGAGGATTCCCGATTGCAGGAGGGATACCAGGGAGTTAGGTTAATCATGAGGGAAATTCTTAGAGGAGAAACGGTACCTATACATGATATATCAAGGGCGGTCGGCATACCTGTACCTGCAGTTTCAGCAACTCGTCGGGAATTAGAGAAAAGGAAACTTCTTTCAAGAAAAGGAGGCGCGATTTTGACTGACGCTGGAAGGAAGCTTTTGAATTCTATCGGAATGTTTGACACTAAGATCCCTGACTTTAATTGTCAGTATGAAATCTCAGATATAGTAACCAAGCTGGCCTCTCAATTTGATGAATTGACGGAACAAAGACCTTCTCCGGATTATAGCCTTGATCAATCCCATGCAACCTCGCTGACGTGTTTTAAAAGGGTGATGTATTTCCATCAAAATGACTCAATAGAAGGAAGGGATATTGCAATATTGGGGGATGATGATTTGACTTCACTTGCCATGGTGCTTTTTGCTACACGATTCGGATTAAAAATAAATAGCCTAACTGTTTTTGATATCGATGAAAGAATATTAAATTTCATTGAGTCTGTGAGCTTTAAACTCAATTTTCAAATAGGCTTGAAGAAGATTGATTTCATTGGAGAAATTCCACCATGTTACAAAAAAATGCAGGATGTATTTATTACAGATCCCCCTTATACGGTTGAGGGTTTGACGAGGTTTATTTCTGTTGGAGCCGAGATGCTAAAAGAAAGAACGAACGGTTTAGGATTTGTATCTTATTCGAATCTCATTCCATTTGAAAATGCCCGTTTGTTCAGAAATATAGCAAGCATGGGACTATCACCTCAGGAATTAATTCCTGCTTTCAACGAATATGTCGGAGCCCAAAAGCATGCAGGGATAAGTAAGATGGGAAAATTTTTCTCATCTGGATATGTAAAAACCTCAGACCCAACTCCCCGTAACCTCATTTATACGAATTCCAAGGAGACTTAAATCTGAGGAAATTATTTCAAAATATATCAGACAGTTACAAAGTCTTAACAGTCTTTGATGTTGCTTCGCTGAGGGAAATATTTAACAAAACAGGAAGGGACTCCTGGGCTTATTTTGCTCCCTACCTTGCTTGCTATAGCCTGCCGCCTGGAAGACCTCTTTATCTGACCCGAAAGGGAGACTCATTTTTCTTGTTCCAACACATAACTGGAAAAAACTCTAATCGAATTGACCTTGTCATCCCTCCTTCCATTTTGACTTCGGAAACAAATACTTATCTTTCACGTATTAAGGATTCTCTGGATCAATCAGAAATGCGTATTTTGTGGGTTGATTCTTCAGACGTTTTAGATCTCCGAAATATATTTGGGGACGATATGCATATAAAAAAGAGGGAAAATGAATATCTGTATGATCCCAATGTAGTGTTTGGTTTGGAAGGTGGAATGTTCAGAGATATTAGGAAGAAAGTTAACAGGGTAACTCAAAAAAAACCCATATTTTTCCAAATGGGAAAAAATGATGTGCCTGCAGCATTGGAAGTATTGAGGAAATGGCGCTCTGTTCAGGGGAGGAAAAATAAATTTCTGTTGGACTGGGGTTATACGCGAGCTGCCCTTAATTCCCTTGGTGATTTTGATACAGAAGATTTAATGGCTTGGGGGCTCGAGATAGAGAAAAAAATGGTCGGATTTTCCATGGCTGGTCCTATAAACCAAAATACGGCCTGTTTTTTTGTGGCAAAAACTGTGATAGGAATCGATGGATTGTCGGAATACCTTAGGTGGAAAACTTTTGGCATGCTGGGAAATTATAAGTTAGTCAATGACGCTAGCGACCTAAATATTGATGGGCTGAGGCAATACAAACGCAAATTCAGACCATTAACTATGAATTCTGTGTACACGGCGATAATATAGAATATGAATCACAGTGCACACAGAATTCTGTTGTCTATCTCCCGTAGGTTGAGATATTTTCTTCTTCTTTCGTGATCATTTCCAATAGCACAGGTTGTCCACTGTTGGCAGTTTCTACAGCTCTTGTCATTGCCGGACCTATTTCATCCGGATTATGTATTCGCTCACCATGCGCTCCGAGACTTTTTGCGGTGTCTGAATATATACCACCTAATTCATTACTCTTCCAATTCTCAGTAGCATGCGGAAAGTGGTCGTAATAGTGGGTCATGACACCATTATTCAATACGATCGTTATTGTTCCAAGTCCAGATCTGCTAGCAGTCTCTATATCCAAACCTGACATGCCAAACGCAGCGTCTCCCATAACATTTATGACTAGTTTATCCGGTGCAGCAACTTTGGCACCAAGCGCTAACCCTAAGCCGTATCCTAGCTGTGTTGACTTACCCCAACCTATATAGGAGCGAGGAGTGAGAGCCGGCCAAAATGGAACAAGCTGATTTCTGGGATATCCAGAGTCATGAGTGACTATAGCATTTCTAGGATCGATAGCTTTCATCATCTCATTGAATACTCGGTATGGGCTCATAGGAGTTTCGTCTGAATTTAATCTTGGTCCCCATTCTTTCATGAATTCTTCTTTTATTATGGATATTTTTTCTTTTACCCCGTGTACATCACCCCTGCCATGCTCACCTAGTTGAGATTTTGTTTCCTCTATTAATTGCTGCAAAACCAATTTAGCATCACCGACCGCACCGTATTCGACACGGTAGTCTCTGTTAATGTCCTCCGCGGTATTGGTAATTTGTGCTTTGGTGGCTTCTGGCGGCATGGGTGCCGTGAAGTTTGATATTGCGAAACTAGTTCCTATTCCCAAAACAAAATCTGTGTTTTGGAGAAATCTGTCGACCATTAAGGTGCCTGTATTGCCTCCAGTGCCTAATGCTAGGTGGTGATCTTCTGGATAGGCACTTTTGCCAGCGAGGGTGGTCATGACTGGTACATTAACTAACTCGGCGAATTCTATTAGTTCGTCTGTCGCTTCTGCATATAATGTACCTTGCCCTGCGTTTATAACAGGGGCTTCTGCCCTTAGCAAGGCAGTGACGATATCTCTCACATCCTCATTTGCTGCATATGATTTATATGAACGACTGGGTTGGTATTCTTCTATATCTGCTGGAACTTCAGCATGGGCAACATCACCTGGCAACTCAAGTAATACAGGACCAAGTCTTCCATTTCTCAAATGAGTGAATGCTTGGCTAACCATTTCTGGTATGCGCTCGATCGTGTTTATACGGCCTGCCCATTTAGTTATGTGTTGATAATTTGGAATTGCGTCAAATCCAGGATGAACCCCCACTCTTCTTTCGGTGGACCCCCCTGGTATCAGTAGCATGGGTACATTATCAGCATAGGCTTGTGCTACTCCTCCAAAGGCATTTTCTGCGCCTGGTCCATGTTGCATGGTAAAGACACCAATCTTGTTACCGTTGTGGATCCGGCTGTATGCGTCGGCCATATTTACCCCTGCCCGTTCTTGCCTGCAGAGGATTGGTCTAATTCCTTCCTGTGAACAAGCCTCAATCAAGGTTTGGGCCGGAAAGCAGGAAATCCATTCGGTCCCTTCTTTCTTCAGTAAGCTGGCCATTAATTGGTCACCGTTCATGTAACGTCTCCTAAATTACTTATATTTTTTGATTATTGCCTAATAAATTTTTGTATTCGCCTTCCTTCCAAAACCTCCCCGACATAAATATCTTTTGAAGAGTCGACAGCGATTCCGTGAGGAGCAATGAAATGACCTGCCGATGAGCTACTTTCATCTGCCCAACGGCTTATCAAGTTCCCTTCGGCATCTAATATTGAAATTCTGTGTTGCAATTCCGATACGTATGCTTCTCCGTCTGGTCCGAAGGTTATATCGGTTGGTTGTAAGAATCCGTCCCAAATAAACATGAATTCTCCATCTTGGTCGGTAAATTGGATTCTATGGTTTTCGCGGTCACATATTGCTAACAATCCATCTTTATTCAGACCTATTCCATGAGGAAGATGAAAATCCATGGGGTTATCTTTTCCTGCTTCACCCCAAGTGTCTAGTAATGCTCCGTCAGGGGAGAATTTATGGAATCTACAATTCCCGTAACCATCCGACACAAAAATATTACCGTCTTCGGCGACAACCACACCCGTCGGCAGATTGAAGGGTCCAGCCGGGTGTGGGACTACCATCAGATTTCCATCGTAACCTGTATTTGATTCAACATTGTAGGTGCCAAGAGTGAGTAAAAGCGTTTGGTCTGGACTGTATTTAAGGACTACATGGGCGTCACGGTCAGCAAAATAAAAGTTTCCGTCTGGTCCTATATGCATTCCATGAGGATTGGAAAATTTAACATCCCAGGAGTTTAAAAAATCCCCATTTTTTTCAAATATCATGACCTGGTGTTCACTTCGGTTATAAAGGTATACATTATCTTCCTTGTCCACCGCTACCCCGGCCACTTGATTGAATTCGTACCCCTCCGGCAACCTCCCCCAATCTTGATCGACTTTATATGTATAGTCCCCACTACCGTACGGCATTATGAGATTCTCCTCTATATTGACTAGCCCAGAGCAATCGATAGGTTTATTATCGTCGCAAGAACCCATACTTTAGGTTTATATGTGAGATTGGTCAAGAATACCTTAAATTAAGGCTTCCTCTGCTGCGTTCTCACCGGCTATTTTTCCAAATACCGCACCAGACATTAGACCGGACCCTCCCGGATAGTTGTTATAAAATAACCCTCCAGTGAGCTCCCCTGCAGCGTAAAGCCCAGGGATAGGCATATCAGAAT
>VFFY01000151.1 GCA_009392675.1 SAR202 cluster bacterium
CCATATTAACCATAGCGATATTTGCATGCGGCCCTGCCGTAGGTAGAGCCGTCGGGGATGCTGAAGTAGTCGTGGATCTTAAAGCTCGAATACTCGATATTCAAATCAATAAAGTCGACCCAGTAATCAAAGAGTTACAGGAAATTTCAGCTCAAATAGCTCCAATCGAAGCTGAAATACAAGAGCTAGAGGATAGTAAATCTAAGTTGTACGAAGAGGGCGACAGTTTGGCAGAGGAGTTTGAAGACTCGATGCAAGCCCACTTCACATTTCTATTTACACAATCCGATGATCTAAAACTTGAACAAGAAACCGAAATGAAAAAAGAGTATAAAAAACTAAGGCAACTTGAAGAAGAACTTTCTGCTATGTGGGAAGAAGAAGAAGAAGAAATGAGAGACAGGTTTGATGCCAAGCAAATACAAATCGAATTTCAAATAGAAGAGAAGATGAAAGACAGTGAATATGAACTTCGGAAAACGGAAGATGACTTTGAAAAAGATCTAAGAAGAATTAGCGAGGCTATTGAAAATGAAATAGAGGAAAGAGAGGCCCAATTTAACAAAGACCTGGAGGAGTATTCGGAAACTCACCCAGGAATTTTGGCCAGCCAATCTCTCGTTTCTCAAAGTGATAATCTTGCAGAGCGTAGGGTGGCACTGGAATTGCAGTCACTGGACCATCAGCAAAACCTAATGCCAATAGAAAATATGATCGAGGATCTTCAAAGAGAACAGGAATTCATATTGGGTCAAATTACCGCGGTGCAGCAGAATCCTAATCTTTCTGCCGGGGATAAATCACAGCAAGAAAGTGAGCTCACAAACCAGATGGAGCTTTATGACGCGCAAATCAAATCCCTTGAAGAAGACAGGGACCAGAAAATGAGGGATTTCCAGTTAATAGAAGAAAAATCTTTCGCATTAACCAGAGAAGAAATACAATTTCAGGAAGTCGCAAATGACTGGCAAAAAGAATGGGGGGATTCCCTTGAGAGGGATATGGAAGAGGGGATAGAAAAGCTTTTGAATGAATTCGAAAAAAATATAGATCACCTTACCCAAGATTATGAAACCCAAGTGGATTCAATGAGAGAAGCAAGCGAACGTGCCAGTCGGCAACTGTCAGATGAACTGGGAGACGAAGAAAAAACCCTCATGGAAGACCTCAGAGAATCCGCAGAACAGGCAGACAAAGAACTCCAAAAAAAATATGAGGCAGAGTACGAAAAAGTCGAGGCTTCAATGGAAGCATTAAGTCTCAAAGAGAAAGATTTAGATAGCTTTCTAGATCAGGAACGTCAGCTACAGATAGAAGGTCTTGAAAGCCAGAAAGATGTGATGTACGAAGAACGAATGAAGCCTCTCGAAGACAAAATCAATGCTGTGGACGAAGAAATAGCTTCAAAATGGGGAAGCCTTGAGGTGCTTTACAAGCAACAAACTAAACTTAGCGAAAAACTTGAAGTGCTGGAACGAGAAGTTAGGGAACTGGACAGGCAGGCAGAATTCGGTCTACTGAGTGTTATCAGCGGTGCTATAGACAATGCCGCCGAGCAAGGTTTAACTTCCCCTGTGGGTGATTCAGGTGGTGTTGATCTATCCGGAAAATTAGATATCGGCCTCGGCCAGAAGAAATAATTATTTAAGGCACCGATTTTTATAGCCCTATTATCGGTTACAAAAGGAGATAACTTGTGACCAGTAAATTAATAGCTGATTTTCTATCGGAAGTTCATATCGCTATATTAGCTATCCAACGTGAAAACAGGGCTCCACATTCAACTCCTGTCTGGTACCAATATGAATCCAATGACACTCTCTGGTTTATGGCAGATCCAGAAACACAGAAAGGGAAATTGATGAGAACCGGAACACCAGTGTCTCTGGTGATGCAAACAGAGACCGCACCTTATAAATATGTGAGCATCGCAGGAGAGATATCTAAGGTGGCAAAAGGTGATATGGAACAAGAACTCCGCCCTATATCCAGAAGGTATTTAGGCTTAAAAGGCGGAGACGAGTATGTCGCAAGTTTTGAGAATTGGAGCAGCAACAGGTATAACGTCAAAATAAACCGGGTTATGTCGATGGGAATTTCTGAGGACTAAATCATTTTACGTTTTCAAATGTTTCGTCTATCAGATGCCTTATTGTTAGAAGAAATTGCCAGACCACTTTCACTTTAATGGTGCCTAGTTACCGCTAAAATCTTTGAATTGTAATTATGGAGTTATGCAAATGAGTATTACACCGTTTATAGAATATGAAGACGCAACAGAAGAAGTTCGATTGGTCTATGAAGACATTATGGCCACAAGAGGCTCAGACTGGGTCAATAATTTTTGGAAAGCACTTGCCACCCAACCAGAATTGCTCAGGCGGACGTGGGAAGGTGTGAAATTTGTCATGGCTGGTGGAGCTTTGGACCCACTCACCAAAGAGATGCTATACATCGCCGTTAGTGCGACCAATAGTTGTAACTACTGCACTAATAGCCATACAGCAGGAGCTAGAGCTAAAGGCATGACAGACGAAATGTTTGCAGAGTTAATGGCAGTAGTGGGCATGGCTAATCAAACCAACTCTCTGGCAAATGGATTCCAAGTTGAAGTGGATGAACAATTCAAAAATGGTGGTAGAGGCTAATTTAACTATCTGCTAATCGGCAGCGAAAAATCGGATCAGTTTGACAATATTTCAGCTATTTTCATTTTAGCCAGCTCCTGATCGATATTAACCCCAACCGCAACGGACCCTTCAGCATTAACCGTTCCGAGAGTTTTACCAGATTCAGGACCATTGCAAATGACTGAAACGTTAAACATCTCCCATTGGATTAATTCTGGGTGCAAAACCGATAAGACAGTTATCGGGTCATGTAAGCTAAAGTAATTTCTATCGGGGATTTTTTTAAAGACCGTATCCAGCAGTTGCCTTATTACTTTCTCACCAGGAGAATTTCCGTTAAGCCAGTCTGTTTCTTCTCTTTTCACGGAAGTATTCCTGGTGATATCCAGTCCACATAACTTTATTTCTATACCCGAGGACATAACTTCATTTGCGGCTACAGGATCACAATAGATATTGAATTCAGCATGTTCAGTAACATTGCCCGGAACATTTACTGCCCCACCCATCAAATGAATACGCTTTACCCAGTCTTTTAGATTAGGTTCCTTTTTGATTGCCATTGCGATATTTGTCAATGGCCCGATAGGAACTAGGACGAGCTCTCCCTTATTAGCTTCAGCTTCACTGATAATAAAATCTACCGCATGCATTTCTTCCGGTTCATTCGCCGGACTGGGCAGTGGAACGTGAAGGCCGGTCTCCCCATGAATTTCGATTCTATGAGATTTGAATTCACTAAATTCTTCAGGAGAAGTTAAGGTTTCATTTAATGCGCTGGGATGCCCTACATATACCGGAATCTCTACTCTATTCATATATGTGAGCAAACTCAGAGCGTTACTAGTTGTGTTCTCCAGAGAGGCATTACCACCAACAATTGTCATCCCGCGTATATCGATTAATTGTGATTTCAGTGCCATAATTATGGCCAAAAGATCATCGTTCCCTGGATCAGTGTCTAAGATTATTTTGATTTTATTCATAAATGCACCCCTATATAAAAGGAAAATATCATGCCTGAAAAAGACCTGCTTATCACTGACAAGACTAAACTCATCAGAATGCCAGAGAGGGCATCCTTTGATAGAAAATCAGCTTACGAAATTATAGACGATACGCCCATGTGTCATGTCTCATACCTGATCAACGGGGAGCCATATATAACCCCAACCTTGCAGTGGAGGTTTGGAGACGATTTTTACTGGCACGGATCTTCAGCAAGCCGTTTCTTAAGATCCATCGTTGATAATCCCGTCGCAATAAACGTAATGATATTAGATGGATTAGTACTGGCACGTTCAGGAATGCATCATTCCGCAAACTACCGATCTGTTACTTTGTTTGGAAAAGCACGTAAGATTGATGAAGAAGAGAAAGAGATACAACTGGAAAGATTTGTAAACGATTTACTTCCTGGCAGATGGGATTCACTCAGAAAAATAAACAGTCAAGAGGTCAAGGCAACCACTGTTTTTACGATACCCATAGACGAAGCATCAGTAAAAGTCCGAACTGGAGGACCCCAAGATGATGATGAAGACTACCAGCTCCCTATCTGGGCAGGAGTAATTCCTATCAAACAGGTAATAGCTTCTCCTATCCCTGACGAAAGAAATCTACCAGGTGTGGAGATTCCAGACCATGTTACGGATTATAAGCTCAACTGACTATGGATTGAATTGGGGTTGGATTTAATCAAACCGTCTTAGGATTTTCTTAACATCACTCAATAAAACAGCTATCACATTACTAATTTTCCCGGTTGAAAGGATATCGGAATTTGCGTTTTGCGAAAAATATGTCGGTCACGATATTAGCGACCATCATAATCGTTTCATTATTCATAGGCTGTGAAACTAA
>VFFY01000152.1 GCA_009392675.1 SAR202 cluster bacterium
AGTACCTGGTTCCGACACATTTGATTCAAAAGAGTAACCCATCTGCTGCCAGTAATTGACCATCTCTTCTAGATTGACTTTGTCTCCCTGTACATAGGAATAGGAATTTTCTTTAAATGATTTGATTGAGATCGTTTTTTGAGTGAGAGCCGACGCTGAAGTTACCACAACTAGTGGTTCCGAATTATTTTTTACCAAGGAGCCTAAAGTTTTTAGTCTTTCTCGAGATGTGGAAAGATCTTCTGTCAACCTCTCATATGGCAAGATTTCACTTTCACCAAACCTGAGTGGTTTTGCCTCACTCTCCATCCAAGCAGATAAATAGTCATGTAGACGTCTCGAATGCTCTGGGCTAGGGCAGATAAGCAAAATAGGCATTTGCAAATCTTTCCATAGAGATGCTGTAAAAAAAGGTACAGCCTCATCTATGATCTGAACACGGGTCTCAGGTTTACCCTTCATGATTTCAGACACCAATCTTTCATAATTGGCGTCAAATTTCAAAAGCTCTGTTATTTTTATAAGATCCATTTTGTTATCAAATATGTTCTAACTACAAATGACCGATCCCACTCAGGACCGGCCTTCTTTTTTAATGTTACCATCACTTTGAAATGAGGAAATTATTTTTAATTAAAGCGATTTCAATTTCTTGATAAGTCGCTAAGCCTTCAAATCTACCCTTTATTACACCTTTTTGGTCTACTAGGAATATCCAAGGCTCGCTGGGTAAATTCCAATCCTTAACCGCTTGCACCACTTTGGCATTGGATATATCCCCTTTTAATTCCGTCGGATTTTCATAAATTTCAACATGTATGAAAACCAAATCTTCAGAGAAATCTGAATGTAAACTTTTAACAATATCGATTTGTGGCCCGCAGGTACCAGTTGTACAGAACGCAGGGGATCCGAAAAGAATCAGAATGGCTTTTCCCTCATTGATCGATTCGGCAATAGAGTATTCATAAAAAGGTTTGTAAGGCGTGCTGTCAGTCGTGATGCTGCTGATATCTCGCGAAAGATTGGCAGTTGTGTTATTTGATGGAAATGCCTTGTCCCCTATTGACGGAGCCTGGCTTTTCTCAGTTACTTTGATGACCGATGAGGTCTTTTCTTCAGTGCCATCCGTGGATTTAAAAGATACTCCTACTCCCCATTTGCCCGGTACGTCAAAGGTGACATTGGTGGTGTAAACGCCTTTACCTCCAACTGGCCAACTTTGAAATTTAGCGGCCAAAGTTTCTTTCAGCAAGGGCCGATCATCGTTTTGGAAAAAGAAAGTTTCAAGTTTCACTTCCTCATTTTTGACTGCCCCTATCCCAGGTTCAATGATCCCAAAAGCAAGTCTGTGAGTTCCGACACTCAAATCACTGACAGCGAAAGCAATACGGGCTTTTTGTATCGAAGGAGTTTCATTTAGAGAAATTTCCGAATTATCACTTACATTTTGGCTGCAGGAAACACTTAATATGATCAGAAAAATAAATGAAACATAAAAATGTATTTGGATTGATTTCATATCAAAGTCTTTTGGGTTCTTTGAGACGGTGTCAAAATGGGTCGTCTCGCAAAAAAGAACAAGACGATAGCAAAAAGATAGGCGATTATTGCAAAAATAAACAGTTGTTTGTATCCACCTGTTCTGTCATATAGGATTGCCCCTATTATAGGCCCTAACCCTAGACCAATGATTTGAAATGGACCCATGATTCCTGAAATAGCACCAAAAGAATGCCGACCATAATAGTTCGCTATTATCATACCGCCCAGCACATTGAGACCTCCGGTGGCGGCTCCCCAAATGACCACACATGCAAATCCAGGATAGCCACCTTCTATAAGTAAAAAAATGGAAGTCACCCCTAATGACATAGGAAGGGCAGATAATATTAATTTTCGCGGAGAATA
This sequence comes from SAR202 cluster bacterium, assembly GCA_009392675.1. Lineage (GTDB taxonomy): Bacteria > Chloroflexota > Dehalococcoidia > Lucifugimonadales > UBA826 > UBA11996. Next base: position 1,912 of record VFFY01000152.1, read on the forward strand.
TATATCAGATAGAAACCCCCATATTGGATTAGAAAAAGCATTCAAAAGGGTGCTAAGGGTCCAGGCAAGAGCCGCCATAGATATGGATAAGCCAGACTCATGTAGGTAAGGTACGAGTTGAAATCCTATGGTTCCGGATGTAAGTATTATTAAAAATTCAGCGGATATCACTGCCCATAATGCAAAGGTCTTTGCTGCTTGGCCTGCTGACCAAATCTCCCCATCGCTACTGGAGTCTTTCCCGAGATTGCCAGCTAATTCCAGAGAACTAAGATTTTTTTTGACCCCGTCGGGTAAAAGCCCTATTGACTCGGGGTCTTTTCTGACAAAAATTATTAAAGGCAGCGCTAATAATATGGAATACATCCCAAGTAATTTATAGGCTGTGCGCCAGCTAGACCAGGTACTTATCAGTGTGATTAGTTGTACATTTATGGCTCCAAAGCAAGGCCTGGCCATCGATACTATGCCGAGTACCAGATTTCTTTTCCTCTCAAAAAAATTCACCGCCACGGTTCGGGGCATAACCCCTATCAGAACAGGGTTACCCAACCCTCTTGCAATGATGTAGGCGACATAGAAGTGCCAAATTGCAGACATGCCTCCGATCCAGTAAAAACATCCGCCGACTATTATGGAGGTTAGTGGCATTACTAACCTTGGCCCGTGAGTATCTGCGATTTTCCCGAATACAGGTGTTAGTAGGCCAGCGACCCAAGTGCCTATAGTTATACCAAGTGCGATAGTGCTTCTATCCCAACCCGTATCCTCAAACATGAGAGTTTGAATTCCCGCCAGGGTAACTTGGGCTGATCCTGAAGCGGCATAAGTTCCCATAGCCCCGACCGCTATAACTATCCAGCCATAATAGACAGTGGTTTTAGGTGTCCAAGACCTTGCGCGTTTCAACAATTCCATCATGGAATTTTAACACTGTGAATTCTTATATAATCCGGCTAGAAACGCTTTTGGAGGATAGTTAGATGAAAATTTCAGATGTTAGTATTGAAGTTATAGAAAGAGAAATACCTGATACGGGACTGGATTCTGATCTCGGAAGGTTCTCTGGCTCTGTCGAACAGGGAGTTCTCCGCATCTTCACTGATGAAGGAATTGAAGGGAATTGTTTTTTGGGGGAATTCCGGAAAGGTTCTGCTGCTCTTCACAACCTTATTTTGACGGTTCTTAAACCTGAGTTGATTGGAATGCAGGTTGCGAAGAGAGAATGGTTGTGGAGTAGGTTGGGTATATTATCAGCCCGAAAAGGCCTAAGTATGTCAGCTTGGGCTCCTGTTGATATTGCACTGTGGGACGCTGCTGGAAAGCAAGCGGGTGTTCCCATACACGAGCTGTTAGGGAATCAAAGGGATGAGATTGATGCTTACGCTACTTACCCACCTCGCCATATTGATAGTGCTGGGTATGTAAAAGAGGCGGAGGAGGTCATAAGTAGAGGTTTCAAGGCTTACAAGATTCATCCAGGCGTAATGGTGACCGATGAGGTTGTGAAAATGGTGAGTATGGTCAGGGAGCGAGTTGGTCCTGCTGTGAAGCTTATGTTAGATCCAAACTGTGGATACGACTACCGGAAAGCATTAGATGTAGGCCAGGCTTTAGATAGAAATGGATTCTATTGGTACGAAGATCCTGTCCCTCATTTTGATTTAGACGCGATTACTGAATTGACAAGGAGGTTGAAGGTTCCTATTTGTATGAGCGACCAGTCGGATAATCAATTCTACTGGGGAGCTAATGCCTTGAGAACAAGGTCCAATAGGTTGGTCAGAGGGACTGCAGCCAAGTTGGGAATAACAGGACTTAAGAAGTTGTGTTCCATGGCGGAAGGCTTTGGTTATAACTGTGAAATCGGGACGGCGGGGAATTCCCTTATGAACATAGCTAATTTGCATGTGATTTACTCAGTAGCGAATTGTGCTTACTATGAATATTGGATGCCTGCTGAAGCCCATCAATTTGGGCTTCTAGAGGATGTTGTACCGAATAACGAAGGGGTCATTAAAGCAACCCAATTACCTGGGTTGGGATACCAAATTGATTGGGATTACATAGAAAAACATAAAACAGGTACATTAGCCTAGTGTGATTGGTGAATTAAATGAATGTTGGAACACAGCTCAAGGCCAGAAATGATGATGATTACAGAGTATTTGCACAACTTGGGGTAAATAATATTTGCGGATACCCCCCGGGTGATCCTCAAGAATGGAATGTACAGGTCTTGAGCGCCTATAGAGAACATGTCGAATCTTTTGGGTTGAAGTTGGATTTTATTCCACTGCCACTCAATTCACATGAGATATCCTTTGCGGAAAATCCTAACATTATGCTTGGAAAATCTCCTGATAGAGATAGAGAAATTGATCTGATACAAAATATTATTATGAATTGTTCATTAGCAGGTATACCTGCTGTTAAGTACAATTTGACCCTTTTAGGTGTAGTGAGTACTGATGACGAACATTGGCGGGGAGGGTCTACGACTAGGGCATTTAGATACCAGAATGCCATACAAGAACCCAGTTTAACCATCGCGGGCAAGACCACAGAGGAAATGATGTGGGAAAGGATAAATTATTTTGTGCAGTCAGTAGTGCCAGTTGCGGATGAGTACAAAATTCGTATGGCCCTTCATCCTCACGATCCAGCAATGCCCAGACCTGAAGGTTTCAGAGGTGTTGATCGAGTTTTAGGAAGTGTTGACGGGTTGAAGAAATTTATTGATTTGCATTCAAGCGATTTTCACGGATTGAATTTTTGCCAAGGTACCGTTACGGAAATGTTAGAAAATCCATCAGAGGAAATTTTTGATGTCATCAGATATTTTGGCGAAAGAAAAAAGATATTCAACGTCCATTTCCGAAACATTAAAGGTGGGTTTCTAGATTTTGTAGAAACTTATATTGATGATGGAGACGTCGATATGAAAAAGTGTGTTGAACTGTACAGGGAACTAGATTACCCCTATATGCTGATGCCTGACCATGTACCGAACATGTCTGGGGAAAATTCTAAAATGGTTGGTTTTGCATATACCTATGGATACATCAAAGGATTAATCGATTCCGCTGGGTTTGGGAAAGAGAAAACTTTTGGTGACTAAGGTAGTAATGCTTCGTTGACGGTAACACCAAATCCTGGGCCATCTGGTGGTGAAATGTAGCCATTCAGGGTATGTGGTTCACTTATCCACAGTTCGTCTTTGTTACCACCCTTGGTACCTGGAAGTACCTCGGCCAAATCACCGCAGGTTGAAGAGACAATTAAATGAAGCCCCCATACTTCTCCCCCTCTATGTGGAACGACGGGTATACCGAGGTCATTTCCCATCTCAGTGATCCGAATGCCAGATGTTAAGCCTCCACACCATGTTATATCAGGTTGCCATAGGTCTAAAGCCTTTGTTCTGGCTATTTCTTGGTAGCCATATTCAGTGAACTCATGTTCTCCACCGGCGATCAAAGTAGGCTTCACCATGTTTCTTAATTCCGCTTGAGAAACTAAATCATCAGGGTTAATCACATCTTCAAACCAGTAAATATCGAACTCTTTCAAAGCTTCTGACATTTCTAGGGTAATGTTAAAGCTCCATGACATGTATGTATCAATCATAATTAAAGCCTCTGGGCCTAATAAATTTCTGGCTTTATCTGCAGTGGCTATGGCTGTTGAAATACCTTCGCAGGAGACCCATCTATGCGGAAATTTATGGGCAGTAAAACCTAATTCTGCATACCATTCTACGTCGGTTCCTGTAGCATAAGATCGAACAGAATTCTTTTTTCTATCTCCTATCAGTTCATATACCGGACAATTTTCTGCCTTCCCGAGCAGATCCCACAATGCTAAATCCACACCACTTAAGGCCATTATTGCAATACCTTTTCTGCCATAGGGCAGAGAAGCTGAATAAAGTTGGTCCCAGGCCTCTTTAATATCTTGGGTGGTGGCTATTTCCTTGTCTAAAAGTAGTTCCCTGAAATGCTTATTCACAACTTCTACTCCGGCTACACCTCCCCCTCCATATCCTACTCCTACAACACCTTGATCTGTTTCAATTCTCACAACTATTTGCCAAAAGTGCGTCCGCCAAGAAGGTACTACGTTCTTATAGTTCGGATACACTGCTGTTACTTCAGTAATTTTCATTAACTTCATCCTACCATTCTGAATTAGTATAGCTTTTATGTTGTTAGGTAGTTACGGCTATGGTAACTTGACCTTATGTAAACATTAAGAGGGGAGTTATCATGGGATTTGAAACTATCTTAGTAGAACAAATCGGAAGGGTAGGTGTCATAACCTTAAATAGACCTGATTTTTTAAATGCTTTTAATGATGATCTCAATAGAGAATTACGGCTACAAATCAGAGATTTTAACAATGATCCTACAGTCGGATCTGTAGTTATTACAGGGGCAGGGAGAGCCTTTTCTGCAGGAGCAGATGTAAGCAATTTTGAGGCAACTGTGAGGGGGGAATCAAGAAAGTCTGACGACGAGACAACTCGTTTTCCAAGATGGCCCATTTTTATGAAAGAATCCAAACCTACTATTTGCGCCATTAATGGGTATGCTATCGGTATGGGCATAACGCTGCCCTTGGGTTGCGATATCCGCCTCATGTCAGAAAGTGCGAAACTTTCTTTTCGATTCGCATATATTGGGTTGACCCCTGAATTCGGCAGTACTAATCTTTTAACTCAGACAGTTGGCATGTCGAAGGCCATGGAATTTATGCTTACAGGTCGCTTTATTGAGGCCGATGAGGCTTTAGAATCTGGATTGGTTAATCATGTCTATCCAGATGATCAATTAATTGCTAAAGCTTTGGAGTTGGCTACCGCTGTAGCTTTTAACCCGGAGTGGCAGCTCAGTCAGATTAAAAGAATGATGAGAGATCATCAATATAACGATAATCTTGATGAGGTAATGGATATAGAAAGTAGATTCTTTAGTCAGTCACAACAAACAGCAGCTCACAAAGAATTTCTTACCTCTTTCCGAGAGAAGAGATCTCCTGATTATCATAATTTATCCTGAAGGAGTGGCTGCATGAAAGGAACTAAAGGGCCAATTATAGGTCTGACATGTTCAGATGTTAATAGATCATTGCCTTACGCCTCCATGGTAGAAAAATTTGGGGGGGTGGTGAAACTTATTACCCCGTCAAATATCGATAGTGTCTCTCAAGCTATCAACAATATAGATGGACTAATGTTAGCTGGTGGGGCAGATGTTCACCCTAAACACTATGGTGAAGATTCTGATCCTGACTCTGGTTCCTGGTATAACGAAGACCTGGATGATATGGAAATACCTATATTGGAATCGGCACTTGAAACAGATTTGCCGATTTTAGCCATATGTAGAGGTATGCAGGTTTTGAACGTTTCAATGGGCGGGTCCTTGATTCAACACATCGAAGGTCATAACGGCGAACAGGTAGAAGGAGATGACCGTCTTTCTAGCTACCACCGAATTTTTCTGTCCCCTGGGTGTAAATTATCTGCTACGGTTGGTTCTGGTGGTTTTGTTCGGGTCAATCATCGACATCACCAAGGGATTGCAGAGGCGCAAAAATCGAATGACCTCATGGCCTCTGCTTGGTCAATGGAAGATGGGTTGGTAGAAGGCCTTGAAAGTCCGAATCATCGCTGGGTTTTAGGGGTTCAATTCCATCCTGAAAGAAGAGGGGAAATCCCCCCGCATTTCGACAAATTGTTTGAAACCCTAATTTTTAAGGCTTCAACCACTACATAAGGGGGTTTTATAGTCATAAAACTACCACCTTTTGTGCTATAATCATCACTAGCAAAAATTATAATATATTCGTGAAATTGTTGCGTCCATTTTATTAACCAGAACCTATTCTATTGATGATTGGCATATGCGAAATTTTGGTTTCCTGTCGGAGTATTAATTTATGACATCTATCAAGACAGAATTTGGCTTTATAAAAACCACCTCCATAGTAGATGAGATGAGGAGCTCTTATCTTGATTATGCGATGAGTGTAATCGTCTCAAGGGCGTTACCTGATGTTAGAGATGGTTTAAAACCGGTTCAAAGGCGTATTCTGTATGCGATGCAGGACCTTGGCATGAGACCAGGGACTGGGTATAAAAAGAGCGCGAGGCTAGTTGGGGAAGTTTTAGGAAAATGGCACCCTCACGGAGATCTTGCTGTCTATGAAGCGATGGTTAGGCTGGCTCAAGACTTTACGGTCAGGATGCCGTTAGTTGATGGACAAGGTAACTTTGGAAGTATTGATAACGATCCCCCGGCTGCAATGAGATACACTGAGGCCCGCCTGAGTCCTGTATCGGATGTGATGCTAGCCAACTTGGATCAGGAAACTGTTGATTGGTCACCAAATTTTGACGACACCCTTAGAGAGCCTGTTGTTTTACCAGCAAGACTGCCCAACCTTTTAGTTAATGGTGCCTCGGGGATTGCGGTTGGCATGGCAACAAACATACCCCCTCATAATTTGAGGGAGGTTTGTAATGCTGTGAATGCTCTTATAGATAATCCAGAAGCCACTTCAGAAGATTTAATGAAATACGTTAGGGCGCCAGACTTTCCCACAGGAGGCACCATAATGGGCACTAGTGGTGCGAGAGAGGCGTACACAACAGGGAAAGGTCAGATTGTTGTCCGGGCTGTTGCAGAAGTGGAAGAGATGCCTCGGAATGTCAACAGGATGCAGATAATAGTAACTGAGCTGCCTTATCAAGTTAACAAAGCGGGGTTAGTGGAAAAAATTGCTAATTTAGTAAAAAACCGCAAAATTGAGGGTGTGTCAGAAGTTCGTGACGAATCCGACAGGGATGGAATGAGAGTAGTTATTGAACTTAGGGGAGGCGTTCAGCCTCAAGTTGTGTTGAATAATTTGTACAAACAAACTCCACTTCAATCTTCGTTCTCGGCCAATATGCTAGCGCTTATAGATGACATACCAAGAGTCATAACACTCAAAATAGCTTTACAGCAATACATAAAGTTTAGACAGCAGGTAGTTAGGCGTAGATCTGATTTCGAATTAAGGAAGGCTGAAGAAAGGGCCCATATATTGGCAGGCCTTAGAATTGCAATTAGCAACCTGGATGAGGTTATCACGCTTATTCGTAATTCCCAGGATGTGGAAAATGCTAGGACCGAGCTTATGGCTACTTTCGATTTAGATCAGCCACAGGCACAGGCTATTTTGGATATGCAACTGAGACGCCTGGCTGCCCTCGAGAGGGAAAAACTAGAACAGGAATACCAGCAACTGCAAGAGACGATCAAGGGACTTCAGGAGCTTCTCGGGGACGAAAGCAAAATTTTGGATGTCATTAAAGATGAAACAGAGGAAGTAAAGAGTAAACATGGAGATAAGAGGAGAACCTCAATAAGTCATGATGCCTATGACCTCAGCCGTGAAGAACTAGAAGCTCATGAGCAAATTGTTATTACTCTCAGCCAGGGTGGATATTTAAAAAGAATTCAATCGAATACTTTTAGGCGCCAACACAGAGGAGGGAGAGGTGTTTCCGGTATGAACACCAGAGATGATGATCCTGTGAAGGAATTGATGGTGGTGGATACCCACGATAAATTAATGTTTTTCACCAATAAAGGACGTGTTTTATCAAAAATAGGCTACGAATTAAGGGCGGATCAAAGTAGAAATACTCGAGGGGTCCCTGTAGCCAACATAATAAGCGTTTGGGATACGGAAAATATAAGCGCATTGATAAATATTGGAAAAAAACAGTATGAGGATTATGAATACCTAGTGCTAGGGACTGGGCAAGGTCGAGTTAAAAGAATCAATCTCAATGATGTTGAACACATTCGGCCATCTGGATTGATCATTATGAATCTTAAAGGTGATGATGAATTAGTATCTGTTAAATTGGCTAAGTCAAAGGACGACATAATTTTCATATCGGAGCAGGGTATGGGAATAAGATTTTCAGTGTGTGATCTTCCAATACGTCGTCGTACTGCTGGTGGTGTTAAAGGAATGTCATTAAGAACAGGTGATAGGGTGGTTTCGATGGATGTGGGTAACGATGACAGTAAATTACTTGTAGTCAGCAAATTAGGACGAGGTAAAGTGAATCCTTTAAGCGAATACAGAAGGCAAGGTCGTGGCGGGCTAGGTTTACGAGCGTTCAAAATCACTAAAAACACAGGGTTAATAGCAGATGCCCAAATAGTGGATGAAACTAATGAGGTGTACCTAGTTTCTGAGAATGCTCAAGTTATGAGGACTGATTTGAGTGAAATAAGGAGTCTGACTGGAAGAATCACTCAGGGAGTGACAATATTTAAGCCTAGAGCAGGTGATTCAGTTTCTTCAATTGCATGCGTTGGTGACTTTGAAATTGATGATGATGATGATCAAAAACAAACTGATGCAAAGGCATCGGGAAATGGTAAAAAACCCAAAAATAAGAAATAGGGAACTCTGCCAGATATCCAGGTGATGGGCGCGTACTGACATGATGGTTAGGATTTATATGTGTATTATAGGGATACCAGTAGTGTCAGATTGCCTTGGGGAGGCGCCGAACCTGAAAGATGCCAATAACTAGAAAATTGCTATCGGATTTGCGGGTGACCCGGTCCCACCTTGAACATAAAGTGGATTCAGACTTAGCATAAATTCGTACCTTTCCTCTTCAGCACAAACATTCGAAAGCGGCTCTAGATAGGCGTTGTCGACAAGTGCTACCCCGTAGGCAAATATCACGCCATGGACAGTCCAAGGGATTTCGTATTCGTTGGGTGAAGCGTCCATCATATCCCAGCCTAAGATAGCTATGTTATTGTTTTTGACAAACGGTAGGCATGAAGCGTGGAGACCTGGTCTTCCATCTGGGGTACCCCATCTACCATTATTGTCAGCAGCATATTTGTCGCGCCCACTATATACAAAGACGGCATCACCAGATTTTATCTCCATATTTTGTTCTGTAGCGATGTCTTCTAATTCCCATCCATGGACCGGTTCGCTTAGTGTTACATATGGTTTTTTTCTATGGTTAGGTACATCTAGTAATATTCCGCGCGTTATAATACCGTCTTTCCATTCATCGACGGTACCAAAATTTGCACCGCCAAATTTAATGACATCATCAGGTGCTTTACCTTCCCACATCCCATTCTTATCCCAAACGTGGCATAAAGCATCTATATGAGTTGTAGCAGTGCCGTGATAAAAAACACCGTAGTAATCCATTGCGGCCCCACCCCCATATGGTCTTTCTTCTTTGTGCATATAATGCTGGGCAGGTCTTGGGTTATCTCCTGCAGGGGTTACTGGTAATGGTCTACTTAAAGATACTGTCCTACCAATTTTAGCTAGCGACACGGCCTCTAAACGCTTCTCATCCGTTATCAAGTTCATGGCCCCAGCCGAACTTTTATCTCCCCATCTACCCCAGTTAGTATCTTCCAGATAAGAATCGACCTCTGATTTAGAAGGTATATTTCTACCCGCCATTGCTGTGTGACCCCTTTATCGATTTGCCTGATGCCACTGAAATGTCATTAGTCCGCTATGGTTACACCTGCCATATCCTCCATAAAATTAGCTATAGCGGAGTGATCAGAGTTGCCTTTGCCATCGTTAATAAGAGATCCTAGTATTTGCTGTACCATGGCAGTCACCATCAAAGGAACGCCGACATCTTTTCCTGTTAGTATGGCGTTATGTAGATCTTTCTGATGGAGAACTACCCTAAAGCCAGGATCGAAATTCCCCTCTAGCATCATTGGGCCTTTGGTATTCATTACGGTGCTACCGGCTAACCCCCCTTTGATTGCTTCAAATACTACTTTGGGATCAATGCCAGATTTTTTCGCCAGTACAAGTGCTTCCCCTAACGCCGCGATATTTCCAGCGACTATAATTTGGTTTGCCAATTTTGTAGTGTTTCCCGCTCCGTACCCTCCGCAAAGAACTATGCTGCCGGACATTGCAGTTAGCATGTCATAGTTCTTTTCAAAAATATCTTTTTCACCGCCTACCATAACCGCGAGGGTTCCCTCAATAGCTCCTGTTTCCCCCCCACTTACTGGAGCATCTAGGAAATTGACACCTGCAGCGTCGCAGGCTACCCCTATTTTTTTAGAGGATGCAGGAGCAATCGAACTCATATCGATCACAGTATCGCCCTTTGAGGCCCCTTCTAATACACCACCTGGTCCCAGAATCGCAGCCTCTGATTGAGGGGAGTCAGGGACCATTGTTATAATTATGGGGGTTTTAGATGCTACTTCTGCTGCGGAAGACGCAGGGATGGCACCTTCAGTGGCCATTTCTTCCACTGCTTCAGCGACTATGTCATAAACAGTCACAGCGTAGTCTGCTTTTATTAAGTTTTTCACCATGGGCTTTCCCATGATTCCTAATCCAACAAAACCTATTTCACCTCGTGCCATTTTTGACTACTCCTTCTATTAATTGGTTCCCGTAAAACAGGAGACCGATGCATGTCTTTAATTTTGCTGTCCTTTTGTTTTCACGGACATCCCAATTATAGACTTAGATGCCACTCGGTCAACATTAGGTTGAACAAGAAATACTGTTCCCAATATATGCCCTCCTCTCATAACTGCAATTAATGGTTCTCTGTTACTATTCTGATGTAATTTTATTCACTGATTAATTAACAAAAATGGGAGATAGAAAGTGTCTGAATTAACCCAAAATGAAATTGATTCTGTTGCGGGTATGCAAACCTGCGCCGTTTCCAATGCTATCGAAAGTTTAAATATCAGGTCGAGAACCGAAGGATTCATGACTCCTGATATAAAAAGCATGTTTCCAGATATGGGGTCTATGGCGGGTTTTGCAGTTACTGCGGTTATTAAAGCCTCCACTCCGCCTTCAGACAACATGAATTATTCTCGAGTTCAATGGGTCGATGAGATACTAAAGATTCCAGGTCCAAGAGTTATTGTAATGAAAGACTTGGATCACCCATTTGTAATCGGGTCTTTCTGGGGTGAGGTTCAAAGTGCAATTCACAGTTCCTTGGACTGTGTGGGAGTTGTCACCGATGGGGGGGTTCGCGATCTAGATGAAATGCAAGAATGGGGGTTTAATGCCTTCGCAACTACAGCTTTGGTTTCTAGAGCTAATGTTCACCTAGTAGAAGCAAACATTCCAGTCAAAATCGGTGGCGTTACAGTGAATCCGGGAGATTTACTTCTTGGAGATAAACATGGAGTGATTAGTATTCCGAAAGATATCGCTAAGGATTTGCCCGATGCTATCGCTAAAGTGGAGGCAGGTGAAAAAGAGATTATAGACGTCTGCAAAGCCCAAAATTTTTCTCCCGAGAAACTAAAGGATATCCTTCGCCAAAGATACGGCGGCTAATTAATTTAACTTAAGGAAAACAGATGGCTTCACCAAAAGTAGTGTTTTTGACGGGACTAAAAGAGGCGTTGATAGATGAGGTTATTTCCTACAGCCCTACTGATTACCAAATTATAGTATTAGATAAATCCTCGACAGAACAACAACAAATAGATGAGGTCCGTGATGCGGATTTCTTGTTGTGTTATGGACAAAATCCTTCGGACTCAGTCATCAGATCGTTAGAAAAATGTCGCCTTGTACAGCTACTGGCAGCAGGATACGATCGTATGAATTTGGATCTTCTCACAGAGCTTGAAATACCTTGTGCCAATAATGGAGGTGCCAACTCATGGGCAGTTGCGGACCAGGCGCTACTTTTGATGCTTGCGATATATAAACAGCTTTTGGCAAGCGATAACGCGACCAAGGAGGGGCGTTGGTCTGAACCGATAAACGGTCAAAATACATTTGAGATGGCTAATAAAAAAGTGGGGATTTTAGGTATAGGCAATATTGGCAGACAGGTGGCTAAGCGTGTCCAAGGGTTTGATGCTGAAGTACAGTATTTTGACTTATACCCCCTTGACGATAAGACTGCAGAGGAACTAAATGTCAAGTATGTGTCGTTAGAAGAACTTTTTAAAACCTCTGACATAATCACATGCCACACCCCACTGACAAAAGAAACAAAACATATAGTTAATTCAAACACGCTCTCTTTGATGAAACCGACTGCTATCTTGATAAACACTTCGAGAGGACCCGTAGTGGATGAGACAGCTTTGATCAATGCCTTGGAAGGAGGCCTCATCGCTGCCGCTGGGTTAGACGTTTTTGAGAAAGAACCAGTGGATCCGGATAATCCTTTATTAAGAATGGACAATGTTGTAGCTACTCCGCATATGGCGGGTACGACTTGGGATACTTGGGCTAGAAGGGCCAATTTTGGCTTTGAAAACATGGAGAGGGTAAGGCAGGGAGAGGCTCCACAGGCAGTGGTTAGAAACTTCGATTCCAGCTGAACCAATCCGGCTAGAGGATAAAATGATGGGACAGGATGTGAGACTCCGACTCGAAAAGAACGAGGAAAGTTTGAATCCCCATGCCTGCCGCTCAGCCAATTCTCGGGGTAGGGAGAAGATGGAAAGCCCTAGCCCTATAAGGACCGAATTTCAAAGGGACCGGGATCGGATACTTCATTCCAAGGCATTTCGGAGAATGAAGCACAAGACTCAAGTTTTTATATCACCTGTAGGAGATCATTTTGTTACTAGACTCACCCATACTTTGGAGGTTGCTCAGATCGCTAGAACTATAGCAAGGGCTTTGAATTTAAATGAAGACCTAACAGAGGCAATAGGTTTGGGCCATGATATGGGCCACACCCCCTTTGGGCATATAGGTGAAGATGAATTAGGTAAATTAAGCCCTTTAGGATTTAGGCATAATGTCCAGAGTGTCCGAATTGTGGAGAAATTAGAAAAAAATGGGAAAGGATTAAATCTCACAGAGGAGGTAAGAGAGGGGATGCTTCATCATTCGAAACCAAAGGGAGATTTTAT
>VFFY01000153.1 GCA_009392675.1 SAR202 cluster bacterium
AGGCAAAGCACACTTTTGACCCATGAAACTGCAGTGAAAATGAGAGAAGAGTTAGACGACTGTAAGCTGGCTGAACTTGAAGGTGGAGGCCACTGGTTTTATCAGGAATCCCCTGGTTCCTTTGAATCTACCGTTAAATGGTTCCTCAATTCTATTTAGGGGCAATGGTTACCGGCCTGTGAAATTAGGTTTTCTCTTCTCAACGAATGCTTTCACACCTTCTTTGTGGTCTGATGTTTGACGGGCAATATCTTGGGCAGGCCCGGCGAGCTTCAAACTTTCCTCCAGGTTAGTGTGCAGTGATTCATGAATAAGCTTTTTTATCAAAGCCATTGAATAAGTAGCTCCGGAGGCTATTCGGTGGGCCAGATCCATGGTTTCATTCATTAGCTGATCGTGCTGGGTTATTTTGTTCACTATGCCAAGTCCTAAAGATTCTTCAGCTGAAACGATTTCTCCCGTGTATTGGAGCATGAAAGTTTTTCCCAAACCTATCATACGAGGGAGCTGCCAGCAGGAACCATCCGCAGGTATCAATCCCCTTCTGACGAACATTTCAGAAAACTTAGCATTGGTAGAAGCAAACCGTATGTCGCAAGACAAAGCTATGCCCATTCCCAGACCAACAGCCGACCCGTTCACGGCGGCTATTGATGGTTTTTGTAAATTGTGCAATCGCAGGGGGACATAACGTACACCTTCTATCAGATCCCTTGGCCTTGAATTTAATGCTGATTGCTTGTCCCAGGCTTCATTTAAGAGATCCCATGGCGTGCGATCATCTGGTATAGTTTTAGCCTCAGAAGACTCGTTATCCTCATTCATGGTTTTGACATTGGCCCCGGAGCAAAATGAGGGATCTGATCCAGTTAAAACCAACGCGCGGAGTGTAGGAGAGGATTCAAATCTGTCGAGCTCTTCTTCTAATTCCGCCATCATTTCCAACCCTATGGCGTTCCTTGTTTTGGGGTCATGCATCGTTAGTATTAGAACACCTTGATCGCTTTCAGATTTTATGTAGGTTCCGCTCATCTTATGCCTCCAATTGAAATGCTTACTTAATGAGTTTTGACTTATTGTGATTGATTGGACAGAAACCGAGCAATTTCATCAGTCTCAAATTTTGGTAGATCATGGATATGTTCATTTTCAGTCATTTTGAGTCCATAGCCTAAATCTTTCATTACTCCGATTTTAGTTGCTTTTATCCCATTGTTATTTAGGTTTCTTAATATGGTCGAGTCATACTTAGGGTGTGCACATATCAATAAAGACCCTGAGGCTATCATCCCGAGTATGTTAAGACCCAGTAGGTCGGAGAACTGTTTAGCTTGAGGTATCTCAGGAATGTCCTCTCTAATTATGTGCATACCTAAATTAGAGGCATATGAAAGTTCCATCAAACCACCCGCTATTCCACCTTCTGTGATGTCATGCATGGCAGTTATTTCCCCTGATTTTATTGCGATAGATGCATCTTTTACCACGCTGATGCCTGGGTTATATATGAGGTTTTGTGATTCGTAAATTAAGCTTTCCTCAATGCCATTTTCGCTCAATTTAGTTACTGCCTCGTTGGCCAAAATCGCACAACCCTCTATGGGAATGGCTTTTGTTAGGATAATTGAATCTCCTATATTTGCCCCTGAAGATTTTATCTCACTACCTTTTTTAACCTCTCCCAGCATGACTCCCGATATCAAAGGCCGATCAATTCCTGCAGTAATTTCTGTGTGGCCACCGATAACAGATATATTTAATTGCCGGCAGGCCTCTGTAATATCTTGAAAGATTTGGTCAATGGAATTTTCGTTATAATCTTCTGGTAAAAGTATCGTTGTCATCATCCATTTTGGTTCGCCTCCCATTACAGCTACGTCATTGGCATTTATATTTACGACATACCAACCGATTTGGTTTGTTGTGAAGGTTATTGGATCGGTTGTTGCGACAAGATATCGGTCTCCCATATCAATTAAGGAAGCATCTTCCCCGGGGGCTGGTCCTGCAACGATCCGCGGATCCGTTGACCTAAGGTTATTCAAAACCTTTTCTAAGTGTTCTATTGGTAACTTACCAGCTTTCATGAGGACAATCCATTGCTGCTTTGAAATATAGAGGTGCTATTATAGCTGCGATATGATAAAAGCGATTTTTTTTGATCTGTATGGAACCTTGGCGGGATTCAAACCATCGCGATATGAAATTCAATCTCAGGCTTGCGATAAGTTTGGCATCTCGTTAACTCAACAAGGTGTTCTTAGAGGCTATGGTCAGGCTGATGCCTTCATGACCGACCAGAATAAAGTTCATCCCTTGCGACAAATGTCAGAAACTGAACGGTTCAATTTTTTCTGTGAATATGAAAGGAGAATTATAAAAGGTTCAGGTATAGATGTAGATTTGGAGACTGCTGGGGAAATATGGAATACCGTTAGGACCATTCCGTATGAAATGATTATTTTTGAAGATGTTTGGCCTGTTTTGGACGAATTAAGGTCTCGAAATATATGCCTAGGGTTACTGTCGAATATGAATCGGTCGGGAAGCGAATTATTGGATGAATTTAATCTGTCAAAACATATGCAGTTTGCCGTGACTTCTTTGGAATTGGGTGTTGAAAAACCGAATTCTTTAATGTTTAAGAAAGCCTTGGAGGTCGCCTGTGTTTCTGAGCTGGAGGCAGTTCATGTCGGAGATCAGATTGGTTCAGATGTTGACGGCGCTGAAAACTCTGGCGTGCGGCCGATATTAATTGACAGGGACGGAAATCATCTGGGGTTCTCTCGATGTCCGAGGATTTCCAATATGGGACAGTTATTGGATGCTTTAAATTCATTGGCAGAAGATTTTAGGTAGATGCCTCGGAGTTGGTTAACTCGTCAGACATTCTCGACTGAAATTCTCCCAATTTATCAACCACCTCTACAAGGCTACCTTCCCAATTGTCACCAAGTTCAATTAAAGTGGATCTTATCTGCATATTACCTATAGTCCAGCCAGGACCAATTAGGTTTTGCAGCGCAAACCTCATTCCTCCCACTTCAAAGGGAAATTGGATCACCAGTTTTTCACCAGTTTTTCGAATATATTCCATACCAGTTAATGATGCTTTGATCTTGAGCCTAACAGTAAAAAGAAGGTTTAACGCTTGCCAGGGTAATGGGCCGAACCGATCCTTTAACTCTTGCTCTAACAAATTAGTTTCATCCAATGTGCGACATTTGATTAATTTTTGATATATATCTAAACGTGAGGGAAGATCTTCTATATAGTCTTGAGATATTCCAGTGGGAATTCCTAAATCTATGCTTACTGTATTAGGTTGGAGAGAACTGGGGTGATTTGGATCGTCTGGAGGGATATCTTGAGATCGTAAATCCTCAACAGCTGTTGCTAAAAGTCGAGTGTAAAGTTCGAAACCAACAGAATGGATATGACCACTTTGCTCGGCTCCCAGTATGTTTCCGGCCCCCCGGATTTCTAAGTCCTTCATAGCTATTTTGAAACCTGAACCGAGCTCTGTTGCCGATAACATCGCTTTTAACCTTCTTTCGGCTGATTCCGTCATGGTGTGACTTTTAGGTATTAGTAGATATGAATAGCCTCTTTTAGAACTCCTACCGATCCTTCCTCTTAGTTGGTAAAGCTGTGCTAGTCCAAATGAATCTGCTCGGTTTACTATCAATGTGTTTGCATTAGCTATATCCAATCCAGATTCTATTATTGTTGTACATAGCAAAACATCGGTTTCACCTTGTGAGAAAGATATCATTGATCTTTCTAGTTCTTTTTCCGACATCTGGCCATGAGCCATGCCTACCTTCGCGTCTGGGACCAGGGTTCGAATATATTCGGCCATATATTCGATGTTATAAACCCGATTGTGCAAAAAATACACTTGTCCTTGGCGATTCATCTCTCTAAGTATCGCCTCTCTAATTAGTTCGTCACTA
>VFFY01000154.1 GCA_009392675.1 SAR202 cluster bacterium
CAAAATCCCTCATTTGAACTTTCGTCGTGACGGCTTCTTGAAGATATACATCTTTGATCACATCGTACACGCAGATTGCGGTTATCACACGGTGAAGGCTGTCGGATAAATTTCTTAAGGTTTCTACTGCCTCAGTTCGATTTAGTGGCTTACCAATCACTTGGTCCCCCGACACCACGACTGTATCAGCTGCAAAAATTATTGCATTTTGGGGAACCATACCAAATACACTTCTAGCCTTTTGTGTTGCCAAAGACTGCACATATTCAATGGGAGATTCATTCTCCTGTTTAATTCTTTCATCCCCAATAGGATCAACGAATCCGAAATTCAACCCAAATTGGAGCAACATCTGCTTTCTTCTCGGAGACGAAGTAGCAAAAACAATTACTTTTTCCTGTTTATTTTTCTTTTCCATGTGAAACCAATCCATCAGATATACGCCTGTAGAAAGTCGGATGACAAGAATTTATTATGAATTAATTATTCGGAGACAAAATAACTACACATTCGGTATGGTATGTCTGAGGAAACATATCTATAGGGTCTACACTGTCGATTTGATACCCCCCTTGTACCAGCATATTCAAATCTCTGGCCAGTGAAGGTGGATCACAGGACACATAAGCAATTTTGTCTGGCTTCGCAGACATAACCGAAACTATCGCTTGTGGGTGACATCCAGTTCTCGGTGGGTCCAAAATAATTACATCTATTTCCTCTTTTAATTCTTCCAATATCTCTTCAGTTTTGCCTTGAATATAATGAACATTATCCAAATCGTTTAGCCCGAATAGTGCATCTTTTACAGCAGCTTGAGACTCTTCCACTGCAATCACTTTTCTTACTCTATTTGATAGTAAGGAAGCAAAAACACCAACCCCAGCGTATGCATCAACAAGAATTTCATTCCCGTTTAGCCTTAATTTATCGCCAACAAGATTTATCATAAATTCCGCTTGCTTTGTGTTTACTTGGAAAAAGGATGGAGATGCAACCCTAAACTCCCTATTCAACATATTTTCTTTATACCATTTTTGTCCTGTTTTAAAATCTATATCTTGCCCAGATAACTCAGGCTGAATTAGATAATCCCCAGTATTAGTACCCACTCTTATAGATAAATTGGTTGTCTCTGAAGCCTTGTCTTGCAGCTGAGATAAAAAGCCATTGATTTTCGGATCCATCAACATACAGTCATCAACTCTGACGAATCTTCTGGTTATCCGGTTGGAAAATCCAAGCTGGCCCCCAAAGCGAACAGTAAATCTTGCATGATTGCGATAATTGAAACTTTCTGGAGCTGGACTGGTTTTGGACACATGCACATTTGAAAGAGAGGCATAGTCCGCAAAAAAATATCTGACCATGTCTCTTTTTAGTTCCAGCTGATATTCATGGGACACATGCTGCCATTGGCATCCACTGCATGGGCCAAAATAAGGACAGGGATTCTCAACTCGATGTGGGGAGGCTTCTATAACTTCAGAGACCATAGCATTTATCTTGTTTTTACCTCGCCTTTTGTATCTATAAATGCGAGCCTTGACAACTTCACCAACGATGCCTCCAAAGACTTGAATGAGTCCGTCTTCAAAATCGGCCACGGTGTCCCCAAAAGCTCCCATTGAAAGAAGTCGCAATTCTGCAAATTCCTTTTGAGGATCAAGATCTCTCAAAGGGTCTCCGTCATACGTTAATAACCTTCCAGAATCAGCCATTTAATCCCCTAGGATTTTATTTGTGATTTGATAGTCTCCTGAAACGCTGAAACTGTAAAGTGCATAGCGTGATTTTCTGTTACCTCTGCTATCATAATGATACGTAGGCTGGTTAATAAAGTAGTGGAGTCTCCCATTAATGACTACCGAAAGACGGTTACCCACGTGGCTTAAAGTCAAGATGCCTGGTGGACCAAACTATTCTAAATTGCAAAATTTAATTAAAGCCCAAGGTCTTCACACAGTTTGCGAAGAAGCAAGGTGTCCTAATATAGGGGAATGCTGGGAAAAAGAAACAGCTACTTTCATGATATTAGGAGACATTTGTACCAGAGCATGTACATATTGTGCGGTTACCACAGGGCGCCCAACGGGTCTCGATCTTGAGGAACCAAAAAGATTAGCCAACACGGTAAAAATCCTTGACCTAAAGTATGCGGTTATTACCTCAGTGAATCGGGATGATTTACCAGATGGAGGAGCCTTCATATTTGCTCAATGTATTAAGCAGATAAAGAAAAAAGTTCCCACATGTAAAGTTGAGGTTTTAACACCTGATTTCCAGGGTGATTGGGAATCACTGAAAGTTGTGACCGACGCAAATCCAGAAACCTTCAATCACAATATAGAGACCGTAAAAAGAATATTCCCCAGAGTGCGGGCCAAAGGCGAATACGAACTGTCTTTGAGACTGTTGGACAAAGTTAAAGACTTGATGCCAGATGGGGTTACCAAGTCAGGAATGATGGTAGGCCTTGGGGAAACGAAAACAGAGATTATAGGTACTATGGAGGACCTGCTCCAACATAGATGCGATTTA